>DASXEJ010000238.1 GCA_036490175.1 Pirellulales bacterium
GACTTCCTGCGAAAGATCGGTCGATAGATACTTCAGATTGGCAGCCACTTCACCCGGCAGCGCGACAATGGCAGGTTGAAAGAAGTCGCTAGCCAGCGGCAACTCGGGCAATGTCGACGACGGAGTGCCATTGTTGTTGAGGAACTCGACATCGTCATCAAGCAACGTGTGCAGACGGAACGCAGCGCTGGCGAATTCCACGTCAATGGACGGATTAACTTTGGCGTTGTAGCCGCGATAGTTCGTCAGCGCGTTGTTGCCCATCATGGCCGGCAGATACTCGTTGTACGTGATCGATTGGATCTCGCCGATCACGATTTGACGAGCCCCGTTATACAACTGCTGGTCAGTCCACGTGGGATGCTGCTTGGCGAGGAGATTCGCCTGGTAATTGTGCTCACGAACGAACAACGTCGTGATGTTGGAAAGTTCGACGTTCTCGTTGGCGCGCACGTCGCCGGCCGCGAATAAACTGCTTTCCGGCACGCCGATGTTATCGGCCATGTTCAAGCCCATCGTATTGTAGGGCAGCAGATCGCCGGCCGATGTCTTGAGTTGGCCGCCGGAAAAGGTGCGCAAAGCGGCGGCCGTCGTGGCGTTGCTGCCGTAAATCATCGAGCCGTCAATGAACGACGTGTCCTGGTTGACGAACTGAGCAGGATTCGAAGTACTGGTGCCGGTTCCCGGCGCAATCTGGCTGCGGTCGAAGGCGATCGATAGATTGCCCTGACCGGTCGGATCGAACGTGGGATCGCCGGATGGGACGGGAATGTTCATCGCCACGTCGCCGCTTTCGGTCAAATCGATGTCGTGGTCGATGAACTGACCCCAGGCGTACACCCAGTCCGACATAGCGGTATTGTTGTCCAGATCCTGCTCGACGCCATTGACATCCTGATTGGCGATCAAATTCGAAATCGCTCGTGCCGAAGGAAGGTTCGGTCCGTTTGGAGCGGAAATACCGTCGGCGAAATTCGCCGACGTGAGTCGCGCAAAATCCGAGTTCGCGGCGCCGAGAGTCGGGTGGGCGATGTTGTTGCCGAAGCCGTTAATCGGCTCGACACCTTGTGATCCAACAACTCCCGTACTCGAGGTTGGCGCAGGCGCGACCGATGCGGAGTTGCCGGCCGTGGCGGCGCTGGACAGGCCATCGCCGCTCGACGTGGAGAGATCGTCTCCTGTCGTCGCGGCCAAGAGGCTCTGCAGCACGTTGGCATCGGTGCCGCCGACCGCGAGATCGGCCGCCATTAGCACACGGCTTTCGAGGAGTTCGATAGATAGCTTCAGATGCTTTCTCATGGTGATCCCTCAGTTCAGATAGAGCCCCTGAATTGAGGATTTTGCGAGCAGCCTGCTCACAACAAGGGACGAACGCCCGATGGCGTTTACTGGCCCGCCGATCAATGGAGAATCGCCGGGCTGGCGCTGCGACACACGCGGGCGTTACCTGGAGACTTGGACCTGCCCCAATAAGGGCAGAGGGGGGCTTGGCCCGCACAAAAAGGCCCTTGATAGGCCATGTGCGCGCATAACACCACACAGGTTTGGTCGTGGTGACCCGATCGTGAACAACGATCGGATTTTTAGAAATGTCGGTCTTTTGCTGCTTCACGCCAGTGTCTAGGCCGCGACTCAACCGACCAGCCCGGTCCAAGTTGAGTTGCACCGCAAGCAGTGATGCACGGCCTACTGCGGATCATACTGGCACATTGGTTCTTGTCAAGGAATTTGCGCGCCAAATGCAGCTACTGCCCAATGACTACTCAGAAGCACTAGGGTGTTTACTCTATGCGGCTAGGCTTCGGCGGCACGATGCCAGCGCAAAAAAACCGCCCGCGCCATCGAGTGGCGCGGGCGGTATATGGCATGCACAGAGTGCTTTTTCGCGTTAGTAGATCAACGTCACGTCCGTGCCCCAGATGAACTGCTGGCTGCGTGTGCCGCTGTCATACGGGAGCTGGCCGGCCGAGTTGCGGCCACCGTTGTACCAGTCCCAACGCAGGTTGGGCCGGATCAATAGGTTCTGGCTGCCACCCGGGCGCCATTGCGGACCCCACGTGGTTTCGCAGAAGTTGCCTGCGAAGCCCGGGCCGACGGCGTTGCCGCTGCCATTGGGATTAAACACAGACGGCACCGCGGCACCGACGCGGAAGCCTTCTTCGTCGCGGAACCACTCGTAGCTGGCACCCCAGGTCCACGCGTCGTTCACTTTATAGAACAGATACTGGTTCAAGCCGTACCAACGAGCGGTGCGGGTTCCAGCGCCGAACGCGGCACCTTGCACGCCCAAGTCGCTCTGCGCGACCCAGGTCAGCTTGTCGGTGATCGGCTTGGAATAAACCAAGGTTTGCAAGAATCGCGAGGTGTACACGCGACCGCCGACAGGAGGGTCAATGCCGCTCGAGTTGGCGTCTGGCTCATGGCTTTGCACCCAAACCCACGCCAGCGAGTCTTTATTGTCGCCGGTCCAAGTCGCCGTGGCCAAAGATCCAAGGTGCGGGTTGGCGTTGCTGAAGTTGTCCCAACCACGCGTGAAACCGCCGCCTAAGGTCCAATGCTCATTGGCCGTCCAAGTGGCCAACATGCCAGTGTGAGTGAACGGCTCGCCGTATTGGAACGTGTAAGGCAGCGTGTTGAAGAAGTTGTTGATCGTCGGCACGACAAAGTAGCCTACCGGCGAGTAGAAGTGACCCAACTTGACTTTCAAGTTGTTGTAGGCCACTTCACCGTAGAACTGTGGAATCGCCAAACCCATGTAAGGGTTGTTGGGCGTGTTGATCTTGTTTTCCAGCCCGGCTTCCGTCGTGAAACGATAGTCGGTACCGTACAGCAAGTCGACGCGACCACCAAGATCCCAGCCGTCGCCACCCGTGTTGGTCGGGCGATCGAAGAACAAATACTGCTGATTCAACTGATACTGGTTGGACTGATCGGTCCAAGTCACTGGACCGTTGAAGCGATCCGCTGGATTGCTGGTATTCCAGGTGAAGCTTTGGGTCGTCCAGCCGCCGATGTTCAAGCCCCACTTCTTGGTGAAGCAGCACTCGAACAAGTGGCACATCTCCGGTGCGGCATCGTCTGCGGCGGCGCCGGCGCAGCCAGATTCTTCGCCGCAGCCATTCTTCTCGGCGCAGCCGTTTTTGTCGCAACTGCCACCGGTGGGCGCCGCGGGGGCGGGTTCCTTGGCGGCAGCATCGGGTTCCTGAGCGTAGTAGCTGTCGTACTCGTATGCTGATTGCCGCGCCGGCGTCGAAGCCGATGTCGGCTGCTGCGCATAGGCCTGGCCTCCAGCCAGCAGGCCGGCAATGGCTATCGCCATCGCTCGTTTGGTAAACCTCATGACCAACACTCCGTTATTCCTGGGGTTAGGAGAAAAAGCAGGTGCCCGCCTGACTTCCTGCTAGATCACAAATCCGTTAGTCGTTCATCGTTCACAGGGCACGACCATGCGCGCCGAGTCTGCCGACAATTCTGCTATCGGTAGCCCCAGCGTGATAAGTTGACGGCGAATCGATCACATCCGCTTGGCGATACAGCACTTACGTCGAGGGTGTGGTAAACTCTAACGGTCGCGTGAAGTCTCGCGACGTGCTGTCACCAATCGAGAGAGGGGGAGGGTGGAAAACAGCGCTTTGCGCCGTGGCTGGACCGGACGTGCGCGGGCACTGGAAGAGAGCGCGCGACCTCACCTACGCGTGGAACGCGCAGCAAAGATTCTCGCACTCCGAACGAACCCACATTAGATTGAGTTATCAGGTGGTGCCGACTCACGCCGGGAGGTCAAGCGAAATGCGCCAGATTTCATTTAGCGACTCGTTGCTGCAACTACTGGATCACCACAACTTTTTACCGGCAGCCGGAATGCTGGTGGGCGTCGTAGCCATCGTGGCGATGACGACGGCGATCATCGTGGTGACGAAGCTCGTGCTTTCGCATCGCCAGCGGATCGCGATGATCGCCCGCGGCATCCACCCCGACGCGCTGTACACGGAAATGATCGAAGAGCCGACGTCGTCACCGGGTGCTCGACCAACCGCATTGCCGAACCACGGCGAATCCTGAAGCCCCGCCTCCCCAATTTTCTGCAAGTATGGCCCCGGGGATTGCCGAACGAAGCGGCAGGCTGATTTCGTGCGGCGCAAAGCGCGATGCGAAAGCGAACGTTGCACATATACAAGCTGGCTGTTGCCCCGCTTGCCACCTTGGCCCAACCGAACGTTCAGCAGCGGGAGGCGTTCAATCGGGCACTAGCCCCTGCTCGTCGTCAACGTCGAGGTCGACAGACGGCTGCGTCGGCTTGCGCGATGCGTTCCTGCGATGCGTCGAAACGTGTACACCCTGCGCATCGATCGCCGCCGTGACGGCCCCTGTTTGCGAGGTATTGAGTACCGTGGCGCCGCGCTGGCTATAAGCAGCGGCAACCTGAGGACGCGTCGAACGATTATCGCCGCTGATGACCACCCAGTCGGGCGTGGTCCAGGCGGCAAACCCAGGGGGATCGCTGCGCGTGCTGCCATGATGAGGCGCCAGCACGATGTCGCAGTCCAAGGGGATCTCGGCCAAAAGCTCGTCAAGTCCGGGGGATTCCAGGTCGCCAGGCAGCAGTAGCCGGCGTCCACGGTACTCGATCTTTAGCACGATGCTGTTGGAATTATCACTACCCAGTGTGCCCCGGCGCGGCGGGTGCAAAACTTCGATTCGGCACTCGGGCGTAGTCCGCAGGCGATCTCCAGCGAAGATTTCTCGCATCGGCACACCGGCGCGCTCGATGGCGTGCCGCAGTGTTTCAGTGGCGGCCGACTGCGCGTCGAACATGACTGGCGAAACATACACGACCCCCACGCTGAAACGCCGTAGCAACTCGGGCAACGCGTTGTAATGATCAACGTCGGAGTGTGAAATGATGACAGCGTCGATGTGCGTTCGGCCGCGCGACCAAAGAAACGACGATACCGATCGCGCCGCCGCGGTGGGCGAGCCAAGCTGGCCAGCATCGTAGAGCAGCGTTGTGCCGTCGGGCAATTCCAGCACCGTGGCGCAGCCGTGTCCAACCGACAAGAACGTGCAGTCGACAGCCGGGCGCGGAGAGCTTTCAATGCGCGCGACAAATAGCCCGATCGCCGTCCAGCCGGCTAGTATGCCAAGGCACCAGCGACGTGGCGGACGCAGGCGCGCGCTCGCGGCCCAAACGGCCAAAGTGCCGTAGCCGCCGACGAGCCACCACCACGAAGGACCTGGCAGCCAAACATGGCTTAATGGAATGTGGTCGCAGGCCGCGATCGATTTCGAGACGATCGCCAATGAACCTTCGCAGACCCAGGCAAGTGGTATCGACAGCGGCCAGATCAACCAGCCAAACGTCACCAGCACGAAGCCCGCGATCAAGCCCACCGAGATCGGCAGTGTCAGCAGCGGCGTCAACCATAGCGCCGCGGGCGAGACGATGTGAAATCGTGCCAAGACAAGTGGTAGCGAAACCAGCCAGACGCCCGCTGTTATGAGCAAGAATCGTCTCGTGGATCTCCCGAAACTGTGCAAGGCGCGCACCATCCAGGGGCGCGACTCGGCAATCAGCCGTTCGAGTGGGTCGACAGTGGGGCGTCGTGCCAGTCTTGGACCGACCCACGCCAAGGTCGCCACGGCCAAGAACGACAATTGCGGGCCGATGCGAAACAGGTCGGCCGGATTCATCGCCACGACGACCAAGGCCGACGCGGCCAGTAGATTGAAAGGAGAGACAGGTCGACCGGTATAGATCGCGGCGCACACGAGCCAGACCATGACGGTGGCCCGAATCGCCGCTGGCTCAGCGTCGATCACCAGTGCATACAGCGCCGTTATGAGAGCCACCGCCACCAGTGCAGGTTGTCGGCGCCAAAAACCGAGTTCCAAGCCGCGGAACAGCACCAAGGCCAATAGCCCGACGTGCAACCCTGATATCGAGAGCAAATGCACGGTGCCCGTTTCGTAGAACTGCCGAGTGGCCTCACCGTCGAGCTCTTCGCGCTCGCCGAGTATCAGCGCCAGAGCGAGCCCCGACTGGGCGCGGTCAACGCTTGACCACAGCGCATTGTCGCCGGCGCTGCGCAGACGGTCCCACCATCGCACGGGCTGCCACCACGATCCGCGCTCGATCGATTTCACGCATTCCGGATGATCCGTGACGAGCCGGCACAGGTGGCGGTCTGCGCGGAGGTGGTCGGCAAAGTCGAACTCTCCTGGATTCATCGGGCCGCGCGGCGCACGCAATTGGCCGAAGATCTGCAAACGGTCACCGGCCGCCACGCCCAGCAATTGTCCGTCGACGTCGAGCGTTACGCTGCCCGAGGCGGATTCCCAGCGATCAGAATTGCGCACGGCTGTTACTTGCAGCGCGAGCCTGGTGCGTTCCGCCGTGGTGATCGGCCGCAGCGGATCGAATTGCGGGGCGGGAATACGCCGCGGACCGCGCCGGACGACCGCTTCGAGGCACACCGGCTGTGCCGCTTCGGTGGCAAAGACGCCCAAATCGTCGGTGGGAAAGAGCGACCAGCTTGCCTCGTGCCAGGCGGCGCCAGTTGCCGCCAGGCACAGCAGCAACGGAAGATTTCCCCGCGCCGCGCCGTTGCCCAGCCAGGTCAAAAACCAGCAGGACCACAGGCCTGCCGCCAGAATCCACCAGAAGACCATCCGGGCCGGCAAGTAGCGATCGAGCACGATGCCCGCGCAGACCGCCGCGGCCACAACGACCAAGGGCTGATAGCCAGGTTGCCTGGTAGCTTCGACATTTATTGCGGTCGCATCCAAATGCGCTGCCCTCGCGCCGGATTCCAGCGTTTGTGCCAATCAGCGTCACTGTAGGCTACTGCACAGGCTGAGACCAGCATTTTCCGCTGCCAGTAGCGGCGATGTGCGCATGTTGGTGATTTGGGCAAAGCTCGGCATCGGACCGCTCGATTCCCTTGGCGACTATCGCGCCGATCGGTTATCTTGCGGCGCGTGGGGAGCGGACGTGAGTGCACCTGATGAGCGGCGGTGGTTTTACACCTCGACTAGGGGAGACGGATCGATGAAGCGTGCTTGGACGAATTGGCTAACGGCGGGATTGTTGCTAGTGGCGTTGCAGGGCTGTAATCCGGCTGTGGAAAAGTCCAAGAAACCCACTGGCGCGGCCACGGGCGCGACGGAAGAAATCGCGCCGCCGGTGCAAAAGTCGGTTGCGACCGAGCCCGCGGTGACGACGCAGGCCGTCGCCGATGGGGCCGCAGCGCCGAGCACTGCCACGGCCAAAGATGCCGCCGCCACTCCCAGCTACTTGGCCGACGTGCCGTTGATCCCACGCACGGCGCTGTTCGGCAATCCCGAAAAATCCAGCCCGCGTCTAAGTTCCGACGGCAAGCGACTAGCCTATCTGGCGCCGGTCGACGGTGTCATGAACGTGTGGGTCGGTCCGACCGACGATCCGGCGGCGGCCAAGCCAGTCAGCCAGGACAAGAAACGGGGCATACGCGCCTACTTCTGGGCCTATACGAACAACCACGTCCTTTATATCCAAGATCAAGACGGCGACGAAAACTGGCACGTCTATGCCGTGAACCTAGCGGACAACACCACCAAGGATCTCACGCCGCTGGCGAACGTTGCGGCACAAATCGAAGAAGTCAGCGATCGCGTGCCGGACGAAATCTTGATCGGGCTCAACGATCGCAACGAGCAACTGCACGACATCTATCGCGTAAACATCACCACCGGTGAACGCAAGCTGGTCGAGGAGAACAAGCAAGGTTTCTCGGGCTACCTGACCGACGACGACTTGAAGGTCCGTTTCGCCATGCAGTATCTGCCCGATGGGAGCAGCGTCGTTCTGCAACCGAACGGCGGGGGAGGTTGGGACGATTTCTTGAAAATCCCCATGGCGGACACGCTGACGACCTCTCCGGCTGGCTTCGATAAATCGGGCAACGTGCTGTACTTCATCGACAGTCGCGATCGCAATACGGGTGCCTTGACGGCGATCGACCTTAAGTCAGGCAAGCAAAATGTCTTGGCCGAGAATTCCAAGGCCGACGTGGGCGGCGTGATTGCACATCCCACGGAGAAGACGATTCAGGCCGTGGCGTTCAACTATGCGCGAAAAGAGTGGCAGATTCTTGATCCTACGATCAAGCCCGATCTCGTCTACCTGGCCACCGTGAGCCGTGGCGATGTCGAGGTGACCAGCCGCACGCTGGACGACAAGTTATGGACCGTGGCGTATCTCTGCGACGACGGGCCGGTACGCTACTATTTGTACGATCACGAACAGAAGAAGGCCCGTTTCTTGTTTGCCAACCGCAAAGACTTGGACGGCTTGCCACTCGTGAAAATGCACGACGTGGTTGTGAAAGCCCGCGACGGTCTGGAATTGGTCTGCTACCTGTCTTTGCCGATGGGGACCGATAAGGACGGCGATGGGCGTCCCAGCGTGCCGCTGCCCATGGTGCTCGATGTGCATGGTGGCCCTTGGGGACGAGACGATTGGGGATATGACGCCGGTCATCAATTGTGGGCCAATCGTGGCTACGCAGTGCTAAGCGTCAACTTCCGCGGCTCGACCGGTTTTGGCAAGGACTTCGTCAATGCCGGCAACAAGGAATGGTCTGGCAAGATGCACACCGACTTGTTGGATGCCGTGGAATGGGCCACGAATGGCAAGATCGCCGACCCGAAACGAATCGCCATCACAGGTGGCAGTTACGGCGGCTACGCCACGCTGGTAGGCATGACCATGACACCCGATGTGTTCGCCTGCGGGATCGATATCGTTGGGCCTTCGAGCATCATTACCCTGCTGCAATCCATTCCGCCCTATTGGCAGCCGCAGGTGCAAATGTTCAAGGATCGCGTCGGCGACTTCACCACGGATGAAGGGCGCGAGATGCTCACCAAACAGTCGCCGTTATCACACGTGGCGAATATCAAGCGGCCGCTCTTGATCGGCCAGGGGGCCAAAGACCCGCGCGTGAAGCAGGCCGAGGCCGATCAGATCGTGAAAGCCATGGAAGAGAACAAGATTCCCGTGACCTATGTGCTTTACCCCGACGAAGGGCACGGCTTTGCGCGGCCAGAGAATCGGCTATCGTTCTATGCCGTGAGCGAAGCCTTCCTGGCCGAACATCTGGGCGGACGCTATGAACCCATCGGCAAGGCATTCGCTGGTTCGAGCATTACCGTGCCAGCGGGTGCGAACGAGGTGCCGGGGTTGGCGCAGTCTTTGCCAAAGTGATTCGCCTCGAAAGAAGAGATCCGGCGTAGCCCGCTTGTTATTCTGTCCAACGGTCGAACGCGGCCGTAACGGCTGCCACGCCCGCGATGGGCTCTTGGCAGGCAAAGTGCTCGCAAACAAACAGTCTCGGCCCGCGCTCGGGATTGGAATGCTTGGAAGATTCTTTCCCAGCGAACATGGAATCTAAACAAGGCGACTCGTTCTTTGCAGGGCGCGTTGCGATCACTTTGTTGGGCCAGAAGCGGCGCCGGAGATCGTTGATTAGGGTAGCAAGGTCTGCCTCGTCCTCTCCTGGCAGCAGCACTAGCTCCGGCGTCGGTCCCAGGTGGAAGTCGAGCGCCAGCAGCATCTGCCCCGCCGCCATCGGATGCTGCTGCATCAGGCCGGCGAACAGCCGTAGCGTTTCGTCGGCTGCGGACTGATAATCACTCCGTCCCGTGAGTTTTCCCAGCCTTGACAGGACGGTCACAGCCATCGCCGTGGCGCTGGGGGTAGAACTATCTTGTACGTCCTTGGGGCGCGCGACGAGTGTTTCGTGGTCGTCGGAGGTGTAGAAAAAACCTCCCTGGTCGTGGTCGGCGAAGTGCGACAGAATCGTGTCGGCAAGCGTGCTGGCGGCGACGATCCACGACTCGTCGAAATCGGCTTCGTAGAGCGTGATCAGTGCGTCGGCCAGGCAGGCATAGTCGTCCAGATATGCATCAAAACGGGACTGGCCAGCGCGATAGGCGTGCAGCAGGCGTCCGTCGTCTTTGCGCATCCGCGCGAGAATGAATTGCGCCGCTTTAGCCGCCGCGGCCACGTACCGCGGCGCGCCGAGCACGCTGCCAGCTTGTGCCATCGCGGCAATCATCAGACCGTTCCAACTCACAAGCACCTTGTCGTCTAGCCCCGGCGGAATCCGCTTTGCGCGGACAGCCAGCAGCTTGGCGCGGCTCTCGGCCAGCTCCGCGTCTAGTTCCTGCGGCTTGCGACCGAGCACTTGCGCACATTGCTCGATCGATTTGGGGAGGTTCAGAATGTTCGCGTGCTCGAAGTTGCCGACTTCGGTGACATCGTAGACGTAGCAAAATGTCTTGGCCTTTGCTGCGCCCAACACGTGTTCGACTTCGCCGGGCGTCCAAACGTAGAACTTGCCCTCTTCGCCTTCGCTGTCGGCATCGAGCGTGCTGTAGAACCCACCGTCGGCATCACACATATCGCTGAGCACATAGTCGAGCGTTTCGCGCACGACCCGTTCGTAGCGGCGCTCGCCCGTTGCTTGGAAGGCCTCCAAGTAGCAAGTCGCCAGCAGCGCATTGTCGTAGAGCATCTTCTCGAAGTGGGGCACTAGCCAACGATCGTCGACCGAGTAGCGGTGGAAACCGCCGCCCAGATGATCGTAAATGCCGCCGGCAGCCATTTTGTCGAGCGTGGTTCGTACCATGTCGAGCGTGCTGTCTTGGCGATCGTGCCGCCAGAGACGCAGCAGCAGGCGCAGTTCGAGCGGATGGGGGAACTTGGGCGCACCGCCGAATCCACCGTTATGCGGATCGAAAATGCGCTCGATCGAGCGGCGGGCGTTGCCAAATAGTGCCCGCGTGGGAGCATCTGCCTCGGGCGTGAGGTGGCCCATCGACGTTATCTGCTCGGTTAGTCTTCCGGCTGCCGAAAGAACTTCGGCGCGGCGATTACGCCAGGCATCGGCCACGGCCGACAGCACCTGGTCGAACCCCGGCATGCCCATCTTTGCATGGGGCGGGAAATACGTGCCGCCATAGAAAGGCTGCAATTGCGGCGTAAGAAATACCGACATGGGCCAACCGCCGCGCCCTGTAAGCATTTGCACGGCGCTCATGTAAATCTGATCGAGATCCGGCCGTTCCTCACGATCCACTTTGATGGCGACGAAATCTTTGTTTAGCTGCGTGGCAATATTGGCGTCTTCGAAGCTCTCGTGCTCCATGACGTGACACCAATGGCAAGCCGAGTAGCCGATCGATAGAAAAATCGGCATCTCCTCGCGCACTGCCTTGGCGAGTGCCTCGACGCCCCAGGGAAACCAATCGACAGGATTCGAGGCGTGTTGCAACAGGTACGGACTGGTCTCGTGGGCCAGACGGTTGGGCATCGCGGGGACCTCGGCATTCGTGCGTTTAGTCGCAACCGAGCATGCGCGATGATGCACAGGCTCGGCAGCGCCTATTTGAACGAATGCGTGGCGTCTGGGTAAGTGCCGTCGCGCACCTCTTGGCGATACCGAGTGGCAGCCTCTTGAATGTCGCGTGCCAGATTTGCATAAGACTTGACGAAGCGCGGCAGGTAGCCGTCGGTTATGCCCAGCATGTCATTGACGACCAGCACTTGGCCGTCGCAGCCGGGCCCGGCACCAATGCCGATCGTGGGAATCGAAAGAGTTTCCGTAATCCGCTTTGCCACCGCGGTAGGAATGCATTCCAGCAGCACCGCAAACGCACCGGCTTCCTGCGCGGCCTGAGCATCGGCCAGCAGCCTCTCTTCGTCGCGTTGCACCTTGTAGCCGCCTAGCACATGGACACTTTGCGGACGCAGCCCGCAATGCGCCATGACAGGAATGCCGGCCGAGACCATGGCGGCAATCGTGTCGGCCTGCTCCGCCCCCCCCTCCAGCTTCACAGCCTGGCAGCGCGTCTCTTTGAGGATCCGACCGGCCACGTCGATTGCCTTACAGGCTCCCAAATGGCAAGTTGGGAAAGGCATATCGACCACCACCAGGGCATGCCGGACGGCCCGTCCGACCATTTCCGCATGATAGATCATCTGGTCGAGGGTGACGGGCAGCGTATTGGTATGCCCCTGTACGACCATCGACAGGCTGTCGCCGACGAGGATTCCGTCCGCGCCGGCCGCGTCGAGCAAGCGGGCCATGGTGAAATCGTAGGCGGTCAGCATGGCGATTTTCTGACCGGCGGCCTTCATGGCCGCGAATTGGGGCACCGTGATCGGGCCTTCCTGCTTTGTCATGGAAAGGGAACCTGAAGGTCGGGGCGTGCGACAGGAGAACGAGGGCGTTGGCAGGTCGCGGTGGGCACCGCAGATTTGCCGCAAGCATTGTTACCGTGGGGGTCTAGGCTGACAACCGCGGCAACCCCGGGTTGGCCACGGACCACCGGGCAACTGGCGGCGCCTGCGGTTCTGGGTGCCCAGCCTGGCACCACAAGCATACGTTCCGCTAGCGCGTCAGGTCGGGCCCGTTAGGCAGCAAACAGTTGGCGATTGACGAGGTACACGATATCGTAGAAGCAGGGCCGACCAAACCGCGGACCCTAGCGGCCGCAGAGCGGAATGGAGAGGCGGAAAATCATGGGACGAGTTTCGACGGGGACGTTTTTGACGTGCATAGTCGCGTCGCTTGCGCCGGGGGATCGGTCCGCCTGGGCGCAGTACGGCAACAACCCACGGCAAGCGCAGCAGGTGCAGCAAACGTTGCAAGCGCGCTATCAGCAACTGCCGATTGTGGATCTAAAAGGGAAGGTCGAAAAGGTTGATGCGGAAGGCCTTGATATCAAATGTGACGGACGGTCATACCTGCTGCAGATCGCGCAGGATTACACGCGTGTCGTCTGCAATGGCACGGCCGAACGCGATTACCTGAAGCCCGGCGTGATGGTGCGCTTCGAGGGGGATTTCGATAGGAAGATGCAGACCAAGACTCCCATCGAGGAGCTATACGTCGTGACTCCCTCGGAAACTGCGCAGCCCGGCATTCATTCCGACGAGCCGGGCGAAGAAGACCAGCCGCGCGCTAAGCAGAAGGGCGCTATCGAAACACTGGTGGTTGTGGGCACAATCAAGCTGTTCAAAGATAATCAGCTGCAAGTTGTCGCGGATGGCAAATCCATCAAGGTCGAATTGGCCGAGGATGCCGAGATCAAAGTCGAAGTCGACGACTACACGCTGGCCGTGGCCGGGGATGAGATCACGGTGCGCGGACGCACGGCGCAACCGCCACAAGGACAGCAGGCTGGTCACGTGTATGGCGAGGAAGTGACGATTACACTTTCCGAGCCGCTGGAAGCATCGGCCAAAGCGCCGGCAAAAAAGAAAAAGGCTTCCAAGGCGAAGACGGTCAAACGGGCCAGCAACTAGATCCCCATTCGTCCTAGTGCGTCGATGACGCTGCCGACGACGCCGGCTAGCGTAGGATGCACTGCCTGGAACTCCTGTTCGGCGTTGGCCAACTGCCGCACGATCGAGTCGTGCCGTGCGCCGCTGGGCCCCGGCTGTAAGCCCCCCGCGGAAGCCGTTTCACCCAGTAAGGAATGGATGTCCTGGACGATCCGCTGCAGTACTGTGCGGGTCTCGGCACTAATGTCGGGAGTGCTGCGCAATTGCTCGTGCAAGCGGGCCAGCGTCTCACGCAAATCGTTCGACATCTCGGGCATTTGCCTCTCCGTTTCCAATCGCGCGCTCGCGCCGGTTTGACGTGCAAGGAATCGTTTGACGATCGGCCGGCTCGCTACCGGTTGTTGGATAGTTCGAGAAGGGCCGCCACGGCTCGCGGATAGTTCTGCTGGCAAAGATACGGCCTTGGGGCGTGGCGAACAAGAGCCGCGACGGGCCAGGAACGCGACCGGCCAAGACGCTCCTGCGGTTCCAGTTAGTCTTGGCCGAAATCCGGGCGAATGCCTATAATCCGCCCTTTCAGACTGCCGCTGTGATCCGCGCTCGGGTCATTGCTAAATGGCGCCGCTTGGGCCGGGCACAGTAGTGCGTCTGCTTCGCTGTTCTCGAAAGCAAGGAATGCGACATGATCCCGGTACAGGATGTCCTCGACCTGCACTCTAGCACTGTGGCCCTCTGGCATCAGCAAGAAGTTCGCAATCCGTACCACGGAATGCTGCAGGTCGTGTGCGAACAACACAAGTTCAACTTTTTGTTGTGGCACGAAGAGGATGTCGCCCGCAGCCCCGAGGTCAGCGACCAGCGCATTGCCGAAGTGAAGCGGGCCATCGATCGATACAATCAGCAGCGCAACGACTACATCGAGCGGATCGACGCTTTCCTTATCGACTGGTTGGCGCGGGACGGGATCGCTCCACAAAAGGGGGCGCGCCTGAATACCGAGACGCCAGGCAGCTCGATCGATCGCCTGTCGATCTTGTCCTTGCGAATTTATCACCTGCAAGAACAGGTCGATCGAACGGACGCCACGGCCGAGCACAAGCAGAAGGCCGCCGATCGGCTCGCGATCTGTCAGACTCAGCGGGCAGACCTTTCTGGCGCTCTGGAAGAGCTATTGGCCGACATTACCAGTGGCCGAAAACGGCTGCAGCTGTATCGCCAGCTGAAGATGTACAACGACCCGACGATGAATCCGTACTTGTACGGCGTGCCGCAGAAGGTGGCCTAGATTTGCCTGTGTTGCGGCACCGTGTGCGAAATGGCTCGCGCTCGCCGCGGAACTTCACGCGGCTTTGACGCGAAGCCCAAGAATCTGATTGCACGCCTGGACCACGTCTTCGACCGTGATGGCCAGCATCGACTCGGGCCCGGCCGTGCGTCGGCTGCGGCTATTGCCCGAAAGGCACATTTTCTGCACGACGGCGTGCCCTGCGCCGTAGGGGCCATTGCGCTCGGCCGGCATCGGTCCGAACAGGGCCACGCAGGGAGTGTTCACGGCGGCCGCCATATGCAGGGGTCCCGTGTCACTGCCGACGAATAGTCGCGCGCGACGCAGCAACGCAACCAACTCCGTCAGCGATGTGGTGGGTGCCATGCGGGCGTGCCCTTCGGAGGCCGCGACAATGGTCTCGGCCATGTTCTTTTCTTGCCCACCCGCCCATACCACCAGGCTGGGCAGACCACGATTATGTCCCAAGTAGCGCGCGACCGCCGCGAAGCGTTCCGGCGGCCACAGCTTCGACGGCCAGCCTGCTCCGGGATTGACGATTGCAAATCCAGCCGTTAGATCGGCGGCCGCGATCATCTCGCGGGTTCGCGCATCCTCAACGGCTTTCTGCGGTAGGCCGAAACGGACTTGCGGTGCAGTAATGCCAAGCGGCGTTAATAACTCCAGATTGCGATCGACGATGTGGCTCGACCGCGGCTCGATTAGCTCTGTGTTTATCCACGGACTCAGCTCGCGGCCATCGACGCCCGAGAGACCGATCCGCCGTGACGCGCCCGACAGCCAGGCGGCGATGGCACTTTTCGTCAGGCCCTGTACGTCGATCGCTACGTCAAAGCGCAGCTGTCGCAGCCTCTGCCGCAATTGCCACACGGTGCGTGGTGACTTCAACCAGCCGCGGGGCACGATGATTAGCTCATCTAGCGCTGCATGGTCGCTCAATAAACTCCCTGATCGGCCTTCGACGACCCAGCTGATAAACGCCGTAGGCAAACGATCCCGCAGCGCCGTCAGCACCGGCATCGCGTGGATGCAGTCGCCAATGGCACTGAGGCGAACGATCAGGATGCGTGGGTTGCCATCGAGCATTATGAGCGTCCTCGCGTGTGGACGTCGCAGGGGACCTGGGGGAGCCAAGCGGGGGATCATAGTCCGCTGGGCGGTCAACGACCAATAGAGCTTTGCCCCCCGGCTGCGGTGCAAATACTGGGAGAAATGGCGTCTCGGCGCTGGACCCTCGGACCCGACATTTCAGGGTCCGGCAGGGGCAACAGGGCGACCATTCTGGTCGCGTCGGGAGGTTCCTTGGTATAGTGTTCGCTGGGCGTTTCAGTTGGGAACCACATCAAACGAAGGCACTTGAATCGTGAAGCGATACTTCCTGGTACTTTTCGTGTCGGTTTTGCTGTCCTCTGGGATGTCAAGGGCGGCGGCCCTACCTCCGCCGCGAGAGGGCGAAGTCCGCTTCGAGCTAACGGACAAGGACGCGACGGTGCCCGAACTGTTCCGGATGGAGCCGCATTCGTTCAAGTTCCACCAGGAATTCCAAAAGACAGCGTCGACGGCCATGCAGATATCGCTGGTCACGTTCCCTTCGCCGGTCGAAACGGCCCACGTCGAGAACAATACGGTCCATTGCGAATACTTTCGCCCCTTGTCGCCGGGCAAGCATCCGGCAGTCGTCGTCCTGCACATCTTGGGTGGGGATTTTGAATTGTCTCGGCTGTTCTGTCGGCAGCTGGCACAGAACGGCGTGGCGGCGCTCTTCTTGAAGCTGCCGTATTACGGCGAACGTCGGCCGGCCGGCAAAGATGTACGCATGATCTCCGAAGATCCGCATATGACGATAGCCAACATGCGTCAGGGCATACTCGATATTCGTCAGGCCGCTGCATGGTTAGCCGGTCAGGACGAGATCGACGAAAATCAATTGGGAATCTTCGGCATCAGTTTGGGCGGCATCACGAGTGCCCTGGCATCGACCGCCGAGCCACGATTTCAAAAAATCTGCCTGATGTTAGCCGGAGGCGACATGGCCAAAATCGCCTGGGAGTCTCCCGAGTTAGGCGATTTGCGGGCGCGCTGGGGCGCGCGCGGCGGCAGCAAGGAAGAGTTCTATCAGCTGCTCAAGCAGATCGACCCCGTGACCTATGGCGATCGGGTGCGTGGTAGAAAGATTCTCATGCTCAACGCCAGCAACGACGAAGTGATACCCAAAGTATGCACGGAATCGTTATGGCATGCCTTTGGCGAGCCCGAGATCGTATGGTTTGACGCCGGGCACTACTCGGCAATTCGCTATATCTTCGATGCGCTAGGCCGGGTAGCGAAATTCTTTCAGCCCGAGCCTGTCGCGACGGTCGGCAAGTAACCGCTTTACATCGACGTAGATTCACGCCGTTGAACGGTGCGTTTTGTCCTATCTACCCGTGCGCATCATTCCCGTCATCGACTTGCTAGGAGGCGTGGTCGTACGAGGGGTGGCTGGCCGGCGGAGCGAATACCGGCCGCTGGTGAGTTCGCTCTGTTCATCGGCTGAACCAGCCGAGGTTGCGCGAGCGCTATTCGATAACTTCGGCCTGCCCGAGTTGTACGTGGCCGACCTCGACGCCATCGGTGGGGCCGAACCAGCCTGGCGCATCTACGAAGAGCTAAGCGCTAGCGGTGCGAAATTGCTCGTCGACGCGGGAGTGACCGACGTGCACCGGGCCGCGACGCTCTCGCAGTCTCTCGTAGGGTCAGTACCTTTGGCAGGCGTTATCGTGGGCTTGGAGAGTATTGCCGCGCCGGAACTACTGCGGGAACTAGTTGCTATCGTGGGCAGCGAGCGATTCATCTTCAGCGTCGATCTGAAGCAGGGTCGACCGATCGCGCGTGCCGCGGAATGGCAGAATGCACTGCCAGAGGAGATTGCGGCTGCTGCGATTGCTGCCGGAGCACGCCGGTTGATCGTGCTGGATCTGGCCGATGTGGGAGTCGGTGGCGGGGTTGGCACATTGGCGCTGTGCCGGCAACTGCGTGCGGCTCACCCGCAGTGCGAGTTGATTGCCGGAGGCGGCGTGCGTGGTCCTGCCGACCTGGACGCGATGAGAGAGGCCGGTTGCGACGCGGCGCTGGTGGCGTCGGCGTTGCACGACGGACGGATCACGACGAATGACGTGCGATGACTGCGCAATGATGAGCGATACGGCAGATCTGGCCGTGGGTGACGCGAATGCGGCGTATCCCCATTCACCGTTGCGACATTATCCCACACCTACTGCCATTTGGGTGGGCGCTTTTCGAGAAATGCGGCCAGCCCCTCGGCAGCCGCTTCTGTAGTGCGCGAGGTAGCGCTCGCGGCTGCACCTGCCGTCAACAATGTCTGCAGGTTTTCGCCGATCGTCTCATTCAGCAATTGCTTAGTGAGTTGCAACGACTCGGGAGCGCACGCGGCACACTCACCGGCAATTTCCGTCGCTGCCGGCCAGACGAGGTCGGCCGGCGCCAGACGATGATACACGCCAATGCGATGCGCTTCCTGGGCATCGATCAGGCTGCCCGTGAGCAACAGGTGAGCTGCTTGCCCGGCGCCAATGCGGAAGACCAACAGCGGGGCGACTAGCCCTGCGACGATGCCGCGACGTGCTTCCGGGAATCCAAAGCGGGCATCGTTCGCTGCCAGCACGATATCGCAGGCCAATACCAGTCCCGCGCCCCCTGCCACTGCCGCGCCGTTGACGGCGGCAATCAGCGGCTTCGGAAACCGTAGCATCGTCTCGATAAGTTCCAAGTATTGCGTGGCGTCTTCGCGCCACTGGGCGCGTGGATCCTCGCTTTGCTTGGTCTCGTGCATTTCGGCCAGGTCCATTCCAGCGCAGAATGACGTTCCCGCCCCGGTCAATACCACGGCGCGAACGCGCCGCTCTTGATGAAGGTCCGACAGCGCCTGCATCAGCGCGGCGATCGTTTCCCGCGACAGCGCATTGCGCCGCTCGGGTCGATTGAGAATGATCGTGCCTGTCGAGCCGTGCACGTTGATGCGTACGAGAGACATGTTGCGCTTAAGAGTGAGTGGTCAGTGGCTGTTTGTCGAGAAGGCCCGCAGTGGAGGGACGTCGTTCACTCCTCGTTCGGCGCTTGTTCTGTCGCGCGCCGTTTCAAACCTGGTATACGCCGACGCGGAAGGGCTCGTCGCTGGCGTGCCGGGTGGCAATTTCCAGGGCGAAGACCAATTCGTCGCGGGTCTGCGCCGGGTCGATGATCCGGTCGACCCAGCCGCGCGCCGCACCATAGCGAGGATCCATCTGCCGGTCGTAATCCCCTTTGACCTTATCACGCAGGGCTGCCAATTCTGCCGAGTCGACGGCATGTCCTTGGCGCTCGAGGCTCTTGACCATCACGTCCAACAAGGTGTTGGTGGCCTGCTCGCCTCCCATAACGGCGCAGCGCGACGAAGGCCACGCTAGAACCAGACGCGGATCGAAAGCCTTTCCGCACATGGCGTAGTTGCCGGCTCCAAAAGAACCACCCACCAGTAGCGTGAGCTTGGGCACACGGCTGTTGGCAATGGCATTCACGAGCTTGGCGCCGGCCTTGATGATGCCATCGCGTTCACTAGCTTTACCCACCATGAAGCCATTTACGTCCTGCAGGAACAAGATCGGCAACCAATCCTGGTTGCAGTTCATGACAAACCGCGCTGCCTTTTCCGCGCTGTCGACGTACAGCACGCCCCCGAATTGAATCGGTCCGTCGGCCGGCCGGATCTGATGGTGCTGATTGGCGACGATACCGACCGGAAAGCCTCCCAGCCGGGCGGTGCCACATACCAGTGACTGACCGTACTCTGGCTTGTATTCGTCGAACGTGCCCGCATCGAGCATACAAGCCAGCACGTCGCGCACTTCATAGTCGCGGCGCGGATTGCCGCTGACCAACTCGTAAATATCCTCAGGGGGTCGCGCAGGCGCCGTCGCGGCGAATCGTGCGAACGGGGCAGGGGGGGTAGCCGAATCGGGATGCACAGCGCCGACCAGCCGGCGCAGCCGCTCCAGGCAGGCATGGTCGTCGGGATCGCGGTAGTCGATCGTGCCGCTGACTTGCGCGTGCATTTCCGCGCCACCCAACTCCTCGCTGTCCACCACTTGCCCGATGGCGCTGCGCACCAGGGCCGGTCCGGCCAGATACAAGCCCGACCCGTCTGTCATCAGCAGCTTGTCGCACAAGACGGGCAGATAGCCTCCGCCGGCGACGCAGTTGCCCATGATCGCCGCGATCTGACCGAGTCCGGCGGCGGACATCACAGCGTTGTTGCGAAAGATGCGGCCAAAGTCGTCTTCGTCGGGAAACACGTCTTCTTGCAACGGTAGAAAAACACCCGCCGAATCGACCAGGTAGACCAAAGGCAATCGATTCTGGAATGCGACCCTCTGAGCCCGCAATACTTTCTTGGCGGTGGCCGGGAAGAACGCCCCAGCTTTTACGGTGGCGTCATTAGCGATGATCATGTGCCGGCGGCCGGCGATGGTGCCCACTCCGCAAATCACCCCAGCGGCCGGGGCGCCGCCCCACTCGGTGTACATTTCCCAACCGGCCCACAGGCCGATTTCAAAAAACCGGGTGTCCGGGTCGACGAGCAGATCGATTCGCTCGCGGGCTGTGAGACGCCCTTTTTCATGCTGCCGCTGGATGGCTTTTCGACCCCCTCCCAGCGCGATTTCGACTTCCTGCTGGTGGATGCTGGCGGCTAGTTCGGCCAGGTCGTGGGGCTCTCCGGCGGTCGTCGTGGGCATGGACGGTGCGTTCTCTGTCGGCGGGAATGGCCAGGAAATGGCGGGATCGCTGCGCGCCGCCCTTGCAAAGCATCATAGCAGGCGACTGCCGAGGTCAAAGCGCGACCACCACCGCGTGAGCCTTACGTTTCCCAAACGCAACGGCCGCGCTTCGTGAAATGTTGCAATGATTCACCACCGCCCTGAGTCATCGGCCGTCCGCCGGTCCTCTGGACTATGCGTTAGTGCTTTCCGAATAATGCTTTAGACGAGCCTGCCGCTTCGTTGCCGGAGTCCTTGGCACTGCGCGTGCTTACTAAGCCCACGCACCCATCGCGGCCTCACATCTTCGGTCGTAATCAGCGACTCCGGCGATCTCAAGAAGGAATGCACCTTGCGCAAGCCCGCCCGTAAATCCGTCGTTCGTGGAAAAACCGTCGCATCGAAGCACACTGCAATTAGCCGTGGGCGAACAGGCCGAGGACCGGGCCGCCCGGGCCGGCCCAGCCGTCCGCTGGACGCACGTGACGAGCTGCCCGAGGAGCCTGAAGCAGTCGTCGAAGACGACGATTTCGAAGCCGCCGACGAGCCCGAGGTGGCCGAAGACGAGGCGGAAGAAGTGGCGGAAGTCGACGTCGAAACCGGCTCCGGCGACCGCATCGACGATCCGATCCGGATCTATCTGATGCAAATGGGCGAGATACCGCTTTTGACGCGCGAGCAAGAGATCGCGGCCGCCAAGCAGATTGAGTTCACGCGTACGCGATTCCGCGACAACATGCTGGCCAACGACTATGTGCTGCAAGGCGCTGTCACGCTTTTGAAGAAAGTGCGCAACGGCGAGCTGCGGCTCGACCGAACCGTGGAAGTCTCTGTCACCGACGCGACCGAGAAGAAGCAGATCCTGTCGCTATTGACTCCGAACCTGAACACGCTCGACCATTTGCTACGGCAGAACGTCAACGACTTTCGCGTGGCGATCTCGAAGAGCCGTCCCAAGGTCGAGCGGCGTGCCGCCTGGCGCCGGCTGGTGCTCCGCCGACGCAAAGCCGTGCGGCTGGTCGAAGAATTGAATCTGCGGACACAGCGTTTGCAGCCGGTGATGGACCAGATCGTCGAGATCTCGAAGCGGATGGATATGCTACGCGAGCAGATTAAAGAGCTGCGTGGCCATGGCCCGGCGAGCGAAGTTGCGCAGAAGCTCCGCCGCGAGCTGCACTACTTGATGCGAATCACGCTGGAGAGCCCCGCCACCCTGGCGCGGCGAATCAGCCAGACGCTGGATTATCAATCGCGTTACGACGCAGCCAAGCGGGTGCTGTCGGCCGGCAATCTGCGGCTGGTGGTATCGATCGCCAAACGCTATCGCAACCGTGGTCTGAGCTTTCTGGATTTGATCCAGGAAGGAAACACGGGCTTGATGCGGGCCGTCGATAAGTTCGAGCATGCTCGCGGCTATAAGTTCTCGACCTACGCCACATGGTGGATTCGCCAGGCGATCACCCGGGCCATTGCCGATCAGAGCCGTACGATCCGCATGCCCGTACACATGATCGAAACGATGAGCCGGGTGCGGATTGTCGCCCGCGAGCTGGTGCAGGAAACCGGGCGCGAGCCGACGGTCGAAGAAGTGGCCTTCGCGGCCAAGCTGTCGCTGGAAGAGGCAGCCTGCGTGCTGAAGATGACACGGCACCCCCTGTCGCTCGATCAACCGGTCGGTGACCACGACGACAGCTTCTTCGGCGAGTTCGTGCAAGACCATCGCGAGGACGATCCTTTGGCGGAAATGAGCCAAGACGCACTCAAGCAGCGGATCGCCACCGTGCTCGAAGAGCTGAACTATCGCGAGCGAGAAATCCTGCGACTGCGGTACGGCCTGGCCGACGGCTATTCGTACACGCTGGAAGAGGTCGGCCAGATCTTTTCGGTAACCCGCGAACGCGTTCGCCAAATCGAGGCCAAGGCGGTTCGCAAGCTGCAACATCCGATGCGTTGCAAAGCACTGTCGGGCTTCGTTGATGAAGCGGAAAGTGCCTAAGCGAGAATCGGCGGGGATAGGGCAGCGCGAAATTCAACAAAGATATAAAGCGCACGGTGCTTGCGCGACGAGCCGTCAGCTTCGGTTGGCGGCTCTTTTTTTTGCGCTCTACGACAGGCGGCGTGCATTGCGGCCAGAGGAACTTTTGCCGCCAAAATAAAACGACGGCCGCATGCGGCGGCCTGCCCCAGCCGCCGCATACGCCCGTTCCCCATGTCCCCGCATGATGTCCCCAGCAAGACACTCTTTCGGCGCCACTGGCGGGGAGCCTAAAAAGAGCCGCGCGCGGGGTCAATAGTAGGAAACCACCCCGACCAGGAATTAGAACGATGGCCATGTTGTCGTGAATGGTTCGTCGCTGGATCGCTTACCAGTTAGGTGTTCTCGAGATTGGTCCCCTCTTTGCGCGGGCCATGTCGGTATCGCGCGCCAAAAGCCATGCAGCAGCCAATGAATGTCAGCAGCAATGTCGACGGCTCGGGCACGGCCGTTAGTCAAGCATCGCCCGCATGTTGGATACGCGATTGCCCACGGCAGGCCGGAGCGAGCTGGCGGAAGGCCCGCACGTTGCTAAGCATCAATCCCTGCCGTCGCAATTTCCGCACGGCTGCGATTGCCACGACGCAAGCCCCACAAAACGCCAGTGCGATCGACGATGGCTCGGGAAGCATGATTTGGTTCGTGGCAAAATCCAAATGCGCACCCGGGTCGATATTGGGATTGCCTCCCATCACGTTGTAGGTGTCGCCACCGATGGCGATGAAAGTGCCCGCCGGATTAGGAATGGCGATATTCCCCGTTGCGACAATTTGGGCGAGCGGAATGTCAAGCACACCATTAATGAACGTATTCGCCAGAGGGGGCTGGTCCAAAAAAGTAAACGGAAATGGCCCAATCCCAGCGGTAATGGACATCGTGTCTCCTATGGTGCCATTTGGCGGCCCAAAACTAAGCGAGAGCGGTCGAAACAGGTAGCCAGTAGCACCGACGTTGTTGGTGGGACCGAGGGTGTAGACGCCGCTGCCGTCGGCGGCGGGGTTCGTAGTTACGACGCCGTCGTCGCCATTGCTGTCAATCGCACCCATCAGGGTGCCGGTGCCGCTGCTATAAAACCAACTGTCCTGATAAAGGGCCCTGACACCAGCCGTGCCGAGCGTGGCATTCGTGGGTGGTCCGCCATTGGTAGCGACCGAGTTCTGAATAAACGACGACTGCACGGTTTGGATGTCGCTAGCAGAGGTGCGCTTGAGTGGTCCGCCACCTCCACCCTCAAAGGTCAGGCCCTGGACGAAAAGCTGGACGTCTGACCCCGCCGACACGTCGGCGGCCGTCACTTGTACGCCAATCGTGAAGACTTTTGCGCCGGCCAATGCCGTAGTGTTCGTAGCCATGACGACGAGCTTGGCTGCTTGGCTGCTATCGGCAACCGTGAGAGCTATTACGACCCCGACGACAATCGCTCCGGCGATCACGCGGGCGCCTCCAAAGTGCCTGATCGTCGGACAATAACGACGTCTAACCCAGCACTCTCCGAACAGCGCGAGCGCGGCCAGCGCGGCGAGAGCAAACGTCGACGGTTCGGGAACCGGCGCGACTGAAGGGACGATCGACATCAAGAAAATCCCATTTTGTCCATAGACCTGAGCCAGGATCGTCCTCGCTCCGGTGACGGGATCAACTCGAAAGATACTCGGAGAGCCGCTGAAACCGGTGACGATCAGATCACCGTCGGATTCCATTTTGATAGAGCCAATAGCAGTATAGGCGGTGTCGAACGCAGGACCCGTTCCCAAGTACTGGTTAGGTGCGATGAATCCAGAAAGCGGCATGCTAAGCCCGGTGGCTGGATCGTACGTGCTTACAAGACCGTTAGCAGTATTATTCATTGCATACACGAGCGAACCGCTTGGTTGCAGAGCGAATACGGTATATGCGTCGATGGGACTTAAAGTCGGAGTGGCAACTCCGGTCGTAAGATTAACGCTATAAAGACCGCCATTTGATCCTGCGGCAACGAAGACGTTGCCAGAAGGACTTTCAGCTATGCCGAAAACTGGACCCGAAACTGGCAGGTTGAACGTTCCGCTTGTAAGTACTGTCGTCGCAAGTGGACTTCCAGAAGAGGCATCAAACTCCGTAATCCTCGCCGATAGATTGCCGATCAACGGCGGGATGCCTTCCCCCACCAAAATATTTCCATTCGCGCTCATGGCGATACTTTCTGGATAGGCGAGGTTGCCTACCAAGACAGTGCGATTCCCCGTCGAGGCATCGATCCGGATTAGCTCGCCGGTGGACGGATTTCCGGACGTCGCGCTTGGGATTACGGAAAAGATGTCTCCTTGTGCATCCGTGGTCATAGCGATGACCGCCTGCAGCGATGGTCCCGTGCCGTGAGAGTCGTCGGCGAGAATCGTACGAACGCCGGTCGTGGGATCGATGCGATAGAGCGTACCGCTATCGGTCTCAAGCGCCACGATGTCTCCGGCACTGAGTGTCGCGGCATGAACTTGCGCCGCACCAAGTGATGTCAGCGCGGTGCAAATGATTGCGCCGACTGATACGAAACGAGCGTCAACCATCGACAGGTTCACCGCGCGGCGACGACGAAATGCGATCCATGCCGTAGTGACGCCACAAAGTGCCAGGATCCAGGTCGCAGGCTCGGGTACCAGTGCCCCCGGCACGGTCAAGCTGAATACCGTGCCAGCGCCAAAGACGCCGCCGCCTGACGTTGTGCCGTATAGCGTGTCGCCGACAAGAGTCAAACCACCTTGTGGGTACGCGCCATCGCTGTTGACAAAAGAGTGCTCGATGCGGAAATCGGAGCCATCGAGATTTACCGAAAAGATGTTGCCATACTCTAAAGCTGGGCCGCCATAATACGTTGTTCCATAAAGCCGCGATCCGACGAGCGTTAGGCCGGCACCAGGGTTCGCTCCGTCAGGGCCTGTGCCCGAGAAGGAGTACAGCGACTGGATGTTCGATCCGTCGAGGTTCATCGAAAAAAGCGCGCCGTTCGCATTGCCTGGGAAGGACAGTCCAGCGGGGGCGACTCCATAGAAGTTCGAACCGGCGATCGTCAGATTGAATGTCGCGGCAAACAAATTGACGCCCAAAGCGGCAATGTCGCTGGAAACCGATCCGCCGGAAAAGTCATGGACCGTGTGATAGTTCGATCCGTCGGCGTTTATGGAATTGAGCGTCGCGATGTTGGAATGAGCGACGCCGCTTTGTATAGAGAATGCGCCCGGCAAAGGGCCTCCAAGCAGTGTCGATCCGATGGAAAGGGCGCCCGACTTATTGCCGTTGTCGAAGTCGTCATCGAAGCTGTGAATGTTCTGATAGTTTGAGCCATTGGCATTGATGGAAAATACGGTCCCGTAGCCATAGCCCCGATTAACAACACCGACGTCAGTGCTGGTGACGCCATAAAGTGTCGAACCAATCGCGCTAAGTCCCGTCAGCGGAGTCGATCCGGGTAGCGCGCCGAAGGAGTATAGATTGTTAAAGCTCGAGCCATCCGTGCTCAGGGAGTAGATCGTCCCTTCGCCGGCCGGCCCGCCGGCCTGGGTTGTGCCATAGAGTGTCGAACCGATGGCAACCAGGTTCGTATTGGGAGTTTTTCCTCCAATACTGCCGCCGGTGAAGCTGTAGAGGCTTTGGAAATCGTCAGCGCGTGCCGGCGCAAGCCCAGAGAATTGGGTCGCCGTCAGCAGCACGGCGCAAAGCAGGCTGGCGACTCGACGGGGTATCGAGCGCATGCCGCGCAAATCAATTAGCGATGCACAGTCCGCGCCGACTTTGTTCCCAACTCGCGCGCGCCCATTGCCCAATCGCGAAACGTGACCACACGATTGACCGACGAAACTGACTAAACATGACATGGTATAAGTCCTCTTTTATGCCTCGATTTTTCCCTAGTTGCCGGTAATCCCGGCCGGCTAGAGCCATCGGCCCGTGACGCTTTGTCGAGGGGGCGATGGCTGTGCCGGCAACCGGCCTGCGCATGAGCGCGAATACGAAAACGATGAAAGAAATCAATAACCACGCGAACATGATCAGATAATCCTCAGGAATCTTGGCCGCGCGACCGTAAACGTCACGCGGCTGCGGTACTGGATTCACGCCGTGGGCCGAGCGAAATAACGCCAGACCGACAAGCGCAAAAAAAGAGACGGTCACTAGGTCGCCCAGCGAGCCCTTGTGCCGTCGAATAGAATTTAAATCACTAGCCGCCCCGACGTGGTGTCAGCAGCGGAGCGCCTCTTCTCCGCTATCGCGGATTATAGTGGTACTGACAATCGCGTGTCAAGTAAAATTCCGCGTATTGTGCGATGATAGTGGCGCGGACCGTTCGGCGGGCGATTGACGGAACGCGCAAGTAGGGGTGGAAAACCACCATTCAATCTTGCTTTATGTTCATAGCGTAGGTGGTCGCGATACGTGTGGCGACTCGGCGGCAGGAAACGCTTGTGGTTAGACCATATTCCGGTGTCTATCTATATTAAGCCGGCCGATTGGCCGATCCGCTCTGGGAGAGTTCCTTGACACAAACGCCCCACGATACCAGTCCCGCGCATCTGAAGAGATCGCTGGGGCCCATTACGCTATGGGGGTTGGGGGTCGGCTATGTCATCTCCGGCGATTACTTTGGCTGGAATCTGGGGCTGGCTGCCGGCGGAAGCTATGGGCTGTTGGCCGCGTTTGTGCTGATGACTGTGATGGCCGTCTCGTTCGTTTTCAGCTACACCGAGATGGCATGTGCCATTCCTCGCGCCGGAGGCGTTTTTGTCTATGCCACGCGTGGGCTGGGGGTCACGGCAGGATTTCTCGGCGGCACGGCGCAAGCAATCGAATTCGTATTTGCCCCGCCGGCCATCGCCATGGCCATCGGCACGTATGCGGCCACCTGGGTGCCGGGCATCGACCGGCGCCACGTGGCACTGTTGGCCTATGTTGTCTTCACGGCCTTGAACATCTGGGGCGTGCAGCAAGCTGCGATTTTCGAACTCTGCGTGACGGTGCTGGCCGTGTGCGGAATCCTGCTGTTTGCGGGCGTCGTGCTGCCGCACTTCGACTCAGCAAACTTTGCGGCCAACGCATTGCCGCACGGCATGGGAGGAATTCTTGCGGCAATTCCCTTCGCCGTATGGTTTTATCTGGCGATCGAAGGAGTGGCGAACGCTGCCGAGGAAGCCCGCCATCCGCAGCGCGACGTGGCACTGGGTTTTGGCTCGGCGATCGTCACGTTGGTCGTGCTCGGCAGCATCGTTTTGGCGGCGTGCGTGGGCGTAGGCGGTTGGGAGCGTGCCGTGTTCGAGACACGGGATTTGACCGCCGACGGCCACGGTGGGCTGGCGATCGCCGCCGATGCAACGCCGGCTGACAACCCACTGTTGCTGGCCGCGGCGCAGGTGATCTCGCGCGATTCGCGCATGTATCACGTGCTGGTGGGAATTGGGCTGCTGGGATTTGTGGCCTCGTTCAATGGCATTCTCTTGATTACAGGGCGTGCTTTGTTCGACATGGGGCGCGTGGGCTTCTTGCCCCATGCACTGGGGCGAGCGCATCCACGGACAGGGACGCCCGTTGCGGCGCTGTTGGCGAATATGGCGGCCGGCGCGACGGCCATCTATTGCCTCGATACGGGAGGGCTCATTACGCTCAGCGCGATGGGAGCCGTGACGTTATACATCATCTCGATGCTAGCGCTGTTCGCCCTACGGCGGCGGGAGCCGGAACTGGTACGCCCCTATCGCGCGCCCTTTTATCCTGTGCTGCCGCTAATGGCGCTGGGTTTGGCGACGCTCGCGTTGGCAACGATGCTTTACGGCAACTTCAACAAAGTCGACGCGGCCAATTCCTTCGAGCGATGGATCAGCGTGTGGTACGCCGGCATATTGGCGCTTGCTTTGGTGTATTTTGTATTGATCGTGCGACCGCGACTTTCGCCGGCGGATCTCGCGCACCTGCGAAATGTAGCATGATCAAGAGGCCGCGGCGACAGCCGGCCAGGACGCGATACCGGCAATTCAACACGATATCGCATGCGGATCAGGCTACGGCCGCCAGGCGGTGTTACCCTCTTTTTCTTCAATGGCACGCTCCACCAGCCCGCGACCTGAAAAATAGGCGGTGCGAGCTTCGGCCTCTTCTGCGGCCGTGATTTGTCCCGCATCGTAGCCGGCCTTCACCACTCGCCAATCGCGAAGTGCGACGTTGCGGGCTTCGACCAAGCGCGCGATGTGGCGCGTATGTTCGCGCTGGCGATCCATATCGCGCCAAGCCAAAAGTAAAAGCGCGAAGAAGAACGTCAACACGAACCACGAGCGCAGTTGAAAAGTCCAGGAAAAACGCTGCTGTGCGATGATGATCATGGCGGGGCCTGGCAGCGGCCGGTGGATGTTTCTGACTTAAGTATGTAACGGAAAACGCCTGGCATGCCAACAGTGCGCGGGCTAGACGTGGCCTGAACGACCGGGAATCGGCTATCCGATGGTGGGTTGCCGCCCGATTGAGCTAAACTAAGAGAGCGATCGCGGGTGCCTGTTGGCAATCTCGGGCGGTATCCAGCGATTCGGCGAAATTGCCCTGACACGCATTGCTTGCCCCGGGATTTCGCCATTGCGTGGGAACACAGGCGCGTTTCCTGGCAGAGTATGAAATACAACCTCTCACTCGGAAATCGTGGTTACGCGTTCGCCGATTTGAAAACGCTCATGGCGAAAGCTTCGCCAGCGCGCAGCGGTGATGTGCTGGCCGGAGTCGCCGCCGCCAGCGCGGAAGAACGCGTGGCCGCGCAAACGCTACTGGCCGATGTGCCGCTGACGCGATTCCTCGAGGAACCGCTCGTGCCCTACGAGGCCGACGAAGTAACGCGGTTGATCTTCGACACGCACGATCGTGCGGCATTCGCACCGGTAGCCGATCTGACGGTGGGGCAATTTCGCGATTGGCTCCTGTCGTACGAGGTTGACGGCGATACGCTATCGGCGCTCGCCTTGGGATTGATGCCCGAGATGGTTGCCGCGGTCAGCAAGCTAATGCGCAATCAGGATCTGGTGCTGGTTGCCAGCAAGCGACGCGTGGTGACGCGCTTCCGCGATACGATCGGTCTCCCGGGGCGTATGTCGGTCCGATTACAGCCCAATCACCCGACCGACGACCGCCGAGGCATCGCGGCGTCGATTCTGGATGGGCTGTGCTACGGGTGCGGAGACGCGGTGATTGGCATCAATCCTGCCAGCGACAATATGCCGGTGACGATCGATCTGCTGCGTCTGATCGACGAAATGATCCAGACTCACAACATCCCCACGCAATCGTGCGTGCTGGCCCACGTGACAATCCAGTTGGCCGCGATCGAGCGGGGCGCACCCGTGGACCTGGTGTTTCAGTCGATTGCTGGCACCGAATCGACGAACAAAAGTTTCGGGATCAACCTCGCACTGCTGGCGGAAGCTAACGAGGCCGCGCGGAGCTTGGGCCGTGGAACCGTCGGCCAGAATGTGATGTACTTTGAAACCGGGCAGGGCTCGTGCCTGTCCGCCGGTGGACATCATGACGTCGATCAGCAGACGCTCGAGGCCAGGGCCTACGGCGTGGCGCGACGGTTCGAGCCGTTGTTGGTGAACACGGTCGTGGGTTTCATCGGGCCAGAATACCTTTTCGATGGCAAGCAAATCATTCGCGCCGGGCTCGAAGATCATTTTTGCGGCAAATTGTTAGGCGTGCCAATGGGCTGCGACGTGTGCTACACCAATCATGCCGAAGCCGATCAGGACGATATGGACACGCTACTGACGTTGTTAGGCGTGGCCGGTTGCAATTACATCATGGGAGTGCCCGGCGCCGACGATGTGATGCTGAATTACCAGTCGACGTCGTTTCACGACAGCCATTACCTAAGGCAAGTGCTCGGCCTTCGCCCGGCACCGGAGTTCGAGGCCTGGCTCGACCAGTTGGGTGTAACCGATGGCCATAACCGCCTGCTACCAGTCAGCGAACGGCACCGCCTGCTGACCGAAGTGCGATCGATCGGGTGACGGCTGCCGGCCGAGACGTTTTTCGTTGCTAGCGGAGTTTCTGAACTTGTCGCGTGAATCACTTACACTTCCAGACGCCTGGTTGCGGCTGCGCCAATTCACGCCGGCCCGGATTGCGCTCGGGCGGGTCGGTGGTAGCGTACCCACGTCGGAGTTGCTCGATTTTCAACTTGCACATGCCCGCGCCCGCGATGCCGTGCACGCGCCATTCGATATCGAGGCGCTAGCGGCACGGATTGCCGAGCTCGGCACTTCGACAATATGCGTCAGAAGCGCGGCAGCCGATCGGGAAACATTTCTGAAACGACCGGACTTGGGACGGCGCCTTGATGCGCCGGGGCGCGCGGCACTGGAGCTTGCCGCGGCCGCAGTCGGGCCTTGTGAGGCGCTGCCGGCAGTGACGGCGTGTCAGGAGCTTTCGAACTACGATGCGGCGCAGGCCGATCTGGCGATTATCGTCTCCGACGGTCTTTCGGCGCTCGCCGTTCAACGGCAGGTTGTGCCGCTGCTCGAGGCGTGGTTCCCGTTATTGCGCGCCGAACGAAGGCGGGTGGCCCCGGTGGTGCTGGTCGAGCGCGGCCGCGTCGCCGTTCAGGACGAGGTGGGGCAATTGCTCAACGCCCGCGTGGCGGTAATCCTGGTGGGCGAGCGCCCAGGATTGGGTTCGCCGGATAGTTTGGGTGCGTACCTCGTACACGATCCGCGCGCGGGCTTGACGGACGCCGATCGTAATTGTGTATCGAACATCCGTCCGCAAGGTTTGCCGCCCGCTGCCGCGGCGTTGAAGCTGCATTATTTAATGAGCGAAGCCATCGCCAGACGCACAAGCGGCGTAATGCTCAAGGACGAGAGCCTGTCGATCTCGCGGATCGACGATGTTTCGCCCCCAGGCGCAGCGCAACTCAGTGCACCCTCTGCGGCCGCAGTTGCGCAAAACCCGGCGGGTTCCGCGGGTCCTGTAGCTCAGTAGACGCCCGACGATCGCCTGTCGCCGATCGCTACTTTGACGGTGCTGCTGGCGCACATTCCTCGGCCTGGTCGTCGAGTCTTGTTCAAATCGTTCGCTCGGGTGCATCATTCGCCGAACGAAACAGTGCCAGCGAGCACGCTTCGAGCGGATACTTGCCGTCCGATTCCGGTTTCCATTCGACGTCGAGCCGTGCCGTATCGAAGACCAATTCCCAAGGGTTCGTGCTACCGCTGGGCGGCAACACGAACGAGATATCGTGAGTATGGTCGGCATTGAATAACACCAGCATGGTATCGCCGCAAATTGTCTCGCCGTGCGCATCGACGTCAATCGACTGGCCGAAAAGTTGCACGCCCAGACAGCGGACGAAGGGCGCATGCCAGGCTTCGTCGGACATTTCCTTGCCGGTCGGATCGAGCCAGGCGATCTCACGCGCCTCGACCCCCTTGAGCGCGCGTCCGTGGAAGAATCGCCGGCGATGAAAGACCGGCTGGTCGTGAAAGACCTTGATGACGCGCCGCAGAAAGTCGAGTTGCGTCTGCTGTTCTGAGTTTAATTTCCAATTGAGCCAGGTCAGCTCGTTATCCTGGCAATAGGTGTTGTTATTTCCTAGTTGTGTGTGGCCGATTTCATCTCCGCCGAGCAGCATGGGAACGCCCTGCGAGAGCAGCACCGTCGCCAGAAAGGCCCGCTGCTTCTTGGCACGCAGCGCCAGTACCGCCGGCTGGTCAGTGGGCCCCTCGACGCCACAGTTCCAACTAATATTGTCATTGGCACCGTCGCGATTGTCTTCGCCGTTGGCTTCGTTGTGTTTATGGTCGTAGCTAACCAGGTCAGCCAGCGTAAATCCGTCGTGACAGGTCACGAAATTGATGCTGGCGTGCGGCCGCCGACTGCTCCATTCGTACAGGTCGCTCGAGCCGCAAAAGCGCGTGGCAAATTCCGAAGCGACGCCTCCGTCTCCTTTCCAGAAATGGCGGATGCAATCTCTGTACTTGCCGTTCCATTCGGACCATAACGCCGGAAAGTTGCCCACCTGGTAGCCCCCTTCACCCAGGTCCCAGGGCTCGGCGATCAACTTCACCTGCGAAATGACCGGATCCTGGTGAACGATGTCGAAAAAGGCTCCCAGCTTGTCGACTTCGTGCAATTCGCGGGCGAGCGTGCTGGCCAGATCGAAGCGGAAGCCGTCGATGTGCATGTCCAGCACCCAGTAACGGAGGCTGTCCATGATGAGCTGCAGCACACGCGGATTCCGCATGGAAAACGTGTTACCGCAGCCGGTGTAGTCGACATAGTATCGGCGATCCTCTTGCGAGAGTCGGTAATACGACGCGTTGTCGATACCGCGGAAGGAGAGGGTCGGCCCCATCTGGTTGCCTTCGGCGGTGTGGTTGTAGACCACGTCGAGAATCACTTCGATGCCCGCCGAATGGAAATTGCGGACCATCGTCTTGAACTCGCGCACCGAATCGACACCACTGCCCGTGGCCGCATAGCTGTGCTCAGGGGCGAAGAACCCCAGGGTGTTGTAACCCCAGTAATTCACCAGACCGTTCTCGACAAGGTGGCGGTCGTCGACGTGTTCATGCACGGGCAACAGCTCGACCGCCGTAATGCCCAGCTCCTTGAAATATCGAATCGACGCCTCGGCGCCGAGTCCGGCGTAGGTGCCGCGCAACTTTTCAGGCACCTCGGGATGTAGTTTGGTAAATCCTTTGACGTGTACTTCGTAGATGAGGGTCTTGTTCCAAGGGGTCTGCGGCCGACGGTCGTCTCCCCAAGTAAAAGCCTCGTCAATCACCGCGGCCAAGGGAGCGAAGGCGGCATTGTCGCGCTCGTCGAACGAGAGGTCTGCCGCCGGATCGCCTACCTTGTACGCCCACATTTCATCCGTCCAATGTGTTTCGCGCGCGACGGACTTCGCATAGGGGTCGAGCAGGATTTTATGCGGGTTGAAGCGATGTCCTTCTTCCGGCTTATAAGGGCCATAGACGCGATAACCATACACCTGGCCAGGCAGCACGTCGGGTAGATAGCCGTGCCAAACCATATCCGTGCTGTCGGGTAGAACGACTCGACACGCTTCCTGCGTGGCATCGGCTGAATCAAACAGGCAAAGTTCAACCTTCTCGGCATTTTCCGAGTACAGGGCAAAGTTTGTGCCTTGGCCGTCCCAGCTCGCTCCGAGCGGATAGGGACGGCCTGGCCAAATACGTGGTGCAGTCATGCGTATAGTTCCTTGACTTCTTCAGCGAGTCGCCGATTGGCATACAGAGGAGACGGACGCTTACGTGGATTCACTGCTCGCGGTGGCTGTCAGATCGAGTTCGTCGCGTGCCCGATCGACGAGCGATCCCAGCCGCTCGACAACGGATTTGGTCTCTTCGCGCAGCCCTTCGGTATCGGCCATGCGCGCCCGCAGCGTTGCCAGCCGACCGGCCAGTGCGCGGGGCGAGATTTCGACTTCGGCGGCAGCCGCGGCACGTTGTGCCAAATACTGGCCGCCCAAGATTTGCACGGCAGCGGCCACAGGCGGAGCGATCAGCAGACCGAAGAAGCCTAGCCAATCCACCATGCCGACCGCGACCAGGACCAGCAAGATCGGATTGTAACGCTTGCGGCGGAACAACCGCGGCTCGACCAACCATTCCAATAGCATCAACACCAGCAGCGTGTAAAGTGCCGCGGCCAAGAGAGTCACAATCGTCCCTTGTCCACCGGCAAGCAGGAACCGCGGCAACCAAATGGCAGTAACCGATATCATGGCCAAGGGTGCGCCAATCCACGGTATTAACCACGCCAGCGCCCCCACCGCGGCGGATAAGATCGGATAGGGCTGTCGAAAAACCGAGAAACCAATTCCCAACATGATGCCTGCGGCAAGACTTTGCACCACTTCGCGCTGCAGATAGGCGCCCGTTGCCTGCTCGACGGCACGCCAGGTATCGCGCGCGCGCTGTCGACGGTCGACGTCGAGCAACGATAACCACAGTCGCTCGAAATGGATCCGGTCAATGCTCCAGTACAGACTGAGCACGACAATGATCAATACATTCAAAATCGTGCCGAAGAAGCCCCAGGTGGCGCCCAGCACCGTATGCACCGCGCGGGGCGTCCACCAGGCATCGGAAGACGGCTGCGCGGGCTCAGTGGCATCGTCTTCGCGAGGCGCATCGGCCTCTACCGGAACCGTCTCTGCCGCGCGCAACGAGACGCGTTGCAAATCGTCCCAGGAAGGTAGGCTGCGAGCAAGCGCCCGCTGCACGGCGTTTCCCTGCGGCCAGGTTTGAGCAACGTCTTGATAAGCGCTCTTAAAATCGCCCGCAAACTCCTGCACGTTGGCCGCCAAAGGAAAGGCAAGCGCCAAGGCCAGGGCGACAAACGCGACCACGCATCCTAGATAGGTCACAGCCAGCGCTAACGACTTGGGCAAGCCCCAGCGGTGCAACTGCTCGATGGCCGGTCGCAGCGCGGCCGATGTGCCCAGCGATAGAAAGAAAATGAGCACGGCGCTGCGCAATTCCCACGTCATAGCCAGTGCGGCCAGGGTGGCGAGTACCAATGCGGTGCCGACGGCCAATTGTCTCATCGCGAGGGCTCCACAGCCGGCTCGAGTGAATTCGCCGTCTTGCCAAACTGGGCGAGCGCTTGATCGAGCTGCTGTGCGATCGTCTCGATCGTTTCTTCGATGCGATCGGTGCGGGCGCTCGTAGGAGCCTCTTTGTCACGCACTTGCAGACGTATTTCTTGGACGATTTCTTGCGCTTCGAAGCGCAGCTGGCTTATGGCGTCACGACTGACGGGGCGCGCGGGCTCGAGTGCTTCGGCGCGCAGCACATAGCGATCCAGCAGTAGCTGGATGATTGCCGCCATGGGGATGGCCAGCACGGCACCCGCCAGGCCTTCGAGCGCACTAAAGCCTGCGATCGCCAGCAGCGTGACGACCGCGTTCACACCCACCGAGCGATCCATGATCCGGGGTACCAGCAGATAGTTTTCCGATTGCTGGATTACGACAGCCGCGAACAGCACCCAAGGAATCTGAGATGGATCGACCGATAGCGCCACCAGCATAGGGGCAATCGCCCCCAGCACGGGGCCAAAGACCGGTACTGCCTCGAGGATCCCGGCGACGATGGCCAATACGAGCGCATGCGGCAGCCCGATGATCAAATAGGCGATAAGCGACATCAATCCGACGGCCAGGCAAAGCAATCCCTGTCCGCGCACGTACGCGCCTACTTTCGCTTCGATCCCCTCAATCACTTCGCCGGCGTCTTGACGCTTTTCGGGCGGCAAGAATAGCAACAACGACCGCAGGGTATGATCTTCGTGGATGCTCCACAGAAAGCCTGTGAAGATCACGATCAACACGATGGCTCCGCCCCGAATCACCAGGCCGCTATAGTTGAAAGCACGGCGCAAAGTTTGTAGCGCGCCTTCGAGGACCTCGTCCTCGCGGTCGACCCACGCAGGCTTCTCAGGAAGCCGTTCGGCCACTGTGGTTGAAATCTGACCTATCCGCTCGCGGAAGTCGCCATAACTCTCGGGCAATGTGTGCAACAATGCCTGCGTCTGGTCGACCAGCATCGGCAATCCCACCACGGCCGGCGCGACTAGGCATGTCAGTAGCAGGGAAAAGATTAGGCAGATGGCGAGATTTCGCGGCAAGCCTCGGCTGGTCAACAAGGCGACCAGGGGTTTCAGCGCCGTCGACAGTACGATCGCGATGAACAGAAAGAAAAGGACGTGCCGCGCCAGCAACAGCAACGCGAAAAAACCGCCGACCGCGCATACGACCAGTGTGCCCGCGATGATTCTTCGCGGGGGCCAGTGGCTTTCGGTTGTCGGTACCGTGGACATGGATGCGGCGATCTCCCCTGGGCAATCATAGCCCCCGCTAGCAGGCCTGGCGATGCAACTTCGTTAACCGTTTCGGGGCTATGCCCGGGCAGCGGCAGTGGCTCGACGTTCGCGGACGTTCAACGCGAAATACGTGCCGATTTTGGCAAATGCAGTCGACATGGTTGCGCGATACTAACGATTTCGAGGACGCCGGTTCTGGGCGCATGCTTTCAGTTTCTGGGTAGGCGTTCTTGGTATTCTGCCGAGGATATGAACCGCGATCTGCGGGTGGGCAGGACTTTCGCACCGATTTGACGGACATACGCCTGGGTTACCTCGGCACCAAAGAGAAAAATCTGCGCCGAATAATACGTCCATACTAAGACCAGTACGAAGGAGCCGGCGGCGCCATAGGCCGAGGCGATGACCAAGCGTGCCAGATACCAGCCGATCACGAATTTGCCGATCGAAAACAACACCGACGTTACTGCTGCTCCGACCCAGACATCGCGCCAGCGTACATGGACGTCTGGCAGAAATTTAAACGTCGCCGCGAATAGCATCGTAATCGCCACCAGCGACAGGCTCCAATCGAGCGACCGTAGCGTCAGGTCGGAAACCGGTAATCTGGCCTGGGCCAGGGCCACGCCGGCCGACATGGCCGAACTCGCCACCAGCGACGCCAACAGCAGCAGGCCGACCGCCGCGACCATGGCGATGCTCCATGCATACTCGATGAACGTCGCGATCCAACCCACGCCCGGTTTGCGCTCCACTTCCCAGATAATGTCGAGCGCACCTTTGATTTGAGTAAAGACGCCCGTGGCTCCGAACCATAGCGCGAAGAAGGTCAGAGTGGTCGCCAGCGCGCCACCGCGCGGCCGGGCGGCACTGAGCACGAGATCCTCGATCGCGCGAGCGGCCTGTTCGCTGCCCAGAAATCGATTTACTTGCTCGAAGACTTCGCCTTTGGCTGCCTGCTGACCGAAAACTGATCCGGCGATGGCGATGGCGACGACCAACAGGGGCGCGATCGAAAAGATGGCGTAGTAGGCGATCGCCGCGCCGAGCCGAGGCGCATTGTGCCGCTGCCAATCCAAGGTGGCGGTCTTGAATACGTGCCAGATGGCCGCCAGCTTCATGACGCCTCGTGTCGAGTGTGATGCGGGAGCTGATCGCCTTATTGGCGCGGCGACCAGTACGGCGGTACAGTCTTGGCGGTACTTTGTCAGGTCGCTGCACGGATCGGGCGGCGCGGTCGACGGTCGAAGAACAGCAGAGGGCTTTCCATCAACACGCGTCGTCACCCCCGTGAGCGGTAACCTACCACGGCCGCCCTGGATGTCGCCAGCCAGATATCGAGCGGGTCCGGTTGTTTTGATAGGAGTTCAATATGTTGACGACGGATACGCTCAGCCCGGACGATCGCGAACGCTTGATCGCCGCATCGATCACAGCCCGACAAGGCGCCTATGCTCCGTACTCGCGATTCCTAGTTGGGGCCGCCCTCCTGACCGACGACGGCCAGGTCATCAATGGCGCTAACGTGGAAAATGCCTCGTATGGTTTGACGATCTGCGCCGAACGCGTGGCAGTGCAAAAGGCTGTTGCCACGGGGCTGAGAGGATTTCGGGCCATCGCCATTGCCACGTCCGGAGGTGGTTCGCCCTGCGGAGCCTGCCGGCAGGTGCTGGCCGAGTTTTGCGACGACCTATTAATCCTGCTGGTTGATGTCGATCGTGACAACGCCGTGGCCGAGGCTCGCTTGGCTGCGTTATTACCAAATTCTTTTCGGCTTCGCGATTGATGATGAACGTTCGATCGACGTTCCCTAAGAGCTGACGACTCCGTCGCGGGTGGCAAGACTTCGCGCAACGGTTGCGCCCGAGTTCAGCGCGCCTTCCATGAAGCCCACGAACTTCAGGCACGCGTGCTCGCCGGCAAAATGCAGCCGATCGAGCCCTCGGGCCAGGATAGGTCCTTGCCGTGTCACTTGTCCCGGAGCGGGTGTGGAGTAGCTCCCCTGTGTCCACTTTTGGCCGGGCCAATCGATGAATTGTGAGCGCACAAAGCTCTCTTTGAAACCGGGATAACGCGCGCCGACTTCGCTTTTCATCGTACGGTCGCGCTCGTCGGGTTTTGCGCGAGAAAAGTTGTCGGCCGCCGCGGCGCCTGCAAAGGCGACCAGAACTTGCTCGGGACCTCCGCTTTGCCCAGCCGTTGCGCTCCACGTAAATCCGATCGGCCCGTCGCTCATACTGGAGGGAGGCAAGTCGGACTTTTCCCAGCAGGCATCACGCAGCGAAATCAGAAACTTGATGTTGTGGCCCATCTGGGGGCGCAGCACGTCCGGCAGCAAGGGCTCGAATCGAATGGCGCCCCACGTACTAGGAGGAATGGCCAGCACCACATCGTCCGCTTCGAAGGTCTTGCCGGCCTGACATGTTACTTTCACACCGGCCCTGGCGACCCGAACGGATTCCACAGGCGAGCGTAACTGAACCGCGTCGGCGCCGATCTTTTCGGCAAGGCGACGAGCCAGTTGCTGGTTACCACCCACGCAGCGATAGACTTCGTTCTCGGTCCAATACTTTTCCAGCCCACCCCCTTTGACGCATGTCAGCATCCCCAGAAAGCTTTCGCGCTCGGTCGGCACGCCACTATAGGAAGCGAACTCGGCTTCGATGGCGCGGCGCGCGATGGGATTGATATCTTGTCGCGCGAGCCAGGCGGACATCGACAGTTCGTCGAGTGCTTGTGCGTCTGGCGCGGTCCAGGGCGCGTCGGCGTCGATCGGTCGGGCAGCGTCAGTGATCTTGCCGTAGATCTGTTCGATCTTCTGAAAAAGGGCGATCACGGCCAGCTTGCTCAGCCGTTTGCCGTCGATCACGACTGGACTGCCGAGATCGCGCGGCTCGGGAATCTCGACTAACGGCAGGTGGAAGTTCTTGGCATACGCCAGCCAGGTGGGATGGTTCGAGCCGATGAATTCCCCGCCTGCTTCCACGGTCTTGCGCGGCACAACGTCCGTGAGTGTGTGGACTCGTCCGCCAATGCGATCGCGCGCTTCGAGCACCACGGTTTGATACCCGGCCGCATGCAATTCGTAAGCGCAAGCCAATCCTGCGAATCCGGCTCCGATGATGATTACGCGGCGTCCCGTTTCGCCAGGTCGCCGCGCATAGGTGTTCGAGCCGCTGAGCAGCAACCCGCTAGCAGCGGCCAGAGATTGCCTGACAAACCGGCGGCGCGAGATGCTGTCAACGGGCTGTCCATAGCGGGCACGTAGCAAGCGATACAGAGAATGATTCATGGCTGGTCTTGGCACGGAGTCGGTAATCGTCCTTTGCCCTGTCGTCAGCATAGCAATTGGGCATCCTGCGTGACTAAGGCACGGCCTGGAGGCGTGATAGCATGCCAAAGTTCTCTTGCTTTCTCGTCACTGGCAAACGGGTCCGCATTGCTGCTGTCAAGACGACCTGGGATACTTCGCCCCTCTTCTTCACCTCTATTTCTGGAGATGCAACCGCATGTCTTGCGGCGCGGATCACATTGCGCTCGGAGTGCGCGCCCCGCTACCGGCGGCGGTTGTGATCTCGTGCATTCGCGTCTCCTGGCTGGCGCTCGCGCTCTTAGGCGATCCAGAGATCGCGAACGCCTGGCAGGAACCATTCTCAGGCAATCGCACGTCTGAACAGACAGAATTGAACACTTCGCCGGGTTTTACGGAAGGGTTTACGCGCCTGCCGCCCCCAGCGCCGCCAGGAGCGAGCGCGTTCATGAACCCGCCCCTGTTGGTTGTGCAGCGTTCGGATCGAATTTGGAGTCCGGAATATGTTGCCCAGCGCGTGGCGGCGGAACCCCAGCCGATTCGTCTGCCGCCGCCGACGTTCATTCCCACGCCCGATGAGCGTGCCGGCGCGGGCGCCGGTATCGCGCCCGCGGCGCCCTTCGACGAATTGGGCGGAGCGGGCACCGGATCGACAGATCCGGTGATTGGACTGGCGACTCCGCCCGAGGGACCGAAGCGGCGCGGTTTCTTCGCCAAGGTTTTTGGGCCTGGGATCGAGGCCGGTGGCGAAATGCTGTCCGACGTACGATTCGACTATGTGAATTTCTATTCGCCGCGCAGTCTATTGTGGTTGGGGGGCGGGATTGGCGTGGCGGCCATTCTGGCCAATACGTCTATCGATCAGCACGTGCGCAATTGGTATCAGGACGATGTCCGAAGTCCCACCACCGATCGAATCCATGACGATATCGCCTGGTTGGGTAACGGCGGCCTGATGCTGCCGATCTGGCTGGCCAGCGGATACCTGGTGACGCCGCTCGAAGAGTATTCGTCGGTGGCGCATGTCGTTGGCACGTGGGGCCGCAATAGCACGCGGGCTTTTCTGGTCGGCGGTCCGATGTTGCTGGCATTGCAATATGGATTGGGTGCGCACCGACCGAGCGCCGACCTGGACTCTCATTGGCACCCGTTCAAAGATAGCCACGGTGCCAGCGGCGACGCGTGGATTGGCGCGATCAGCTTTTTGACCGCCGCCAAGATGACAGACTCGAAATTGGCCAAGGTGGCCCTCTGGTCGTTGGCGCTTTTTCCGGCCTGGGGTCGCATGGATGTCGACCAGCACTATTTGTCGCAAGTCACCTTGGGCGTATGGCTCGCCGCATTATCGGTCGAAGCGGTCGACAGAACCGACCGGTCGACCAACATGTTCATCATCCCCACGGCCGGCCCCGGCACGTTCGGCGCGACGTTTGGCGTCAGGTGGTGAGCGTCACCGTCCTTTTGGCAGTCGTTCTTCGCCAAGACGATTTCTCTAGCCACTAGCGTGCTCTGGGCCCACCGGCCGCTTCTTGGTGAGTTTCCAGCGTACTTTAAATCGGAAGGCGTTCGCTAAATTGGGTTGGGAGTAGCAGGCGGGCGCTTGGAATACACGCATTGGTTGCCACCGCTCCGCAATAACGCGGCTGGAGGCACGATTCGATTCCTCGCAGGCAGGACTTTTCGGATTTAGAAGGTAGAATATTGTCAATATCGATGCCTGGGCGGCGAAGTGCTGCTAAGAGTCGTGAAGCCCCGTCGGGAGGACCTAAATTATGTGGCCGCAGGTTGTTGAAACGTTGTCGCGCGACCCGGGCATTTTGTTAGGTGCCATCCTGGGCACGTTGGGAATTCTTGCCGGAACCGCCATTAGCATTACCGCCATCACGACCGATGCCTGGCGGAAGATACGGCAAACCGAAGACAACAACGCGCTCAAGCAGTCGATGCTCGATCGCGGCATGACGGCCGACGAAATCTCGACGGTCATGAAGGCCTCGCCGCAGAAGCGTGCTTCGTTCTCTTTCAATGCGGGGCGCGGTGGCGTGCGTTGCGAGGCGTAGTGCATCGCACGTGGCGATTCGTCCCCCACTGGATTTCGGTTGCTGCCGCAACGTGGTTTGGGGCATCCGGTGCATGGCTGCGATATCAGCGTCTGTCAGCCCGGTAGGCGTGTGGCAGAAGTTGCGATTTTTTCGCTGGTTGGCTGCCACCGGACTCGTTCTGTTATTGGTTGCCATGCTGTTTGAAGAATCGTTGATCTTCTTCCCGTCGCCATACCCCGAGGGAAACTGGCAGCCGCGACACTTGCAGTTCGAGGACGCGTGGTTCGCCGCGGCCGACGGAACGCAACTGCACGGGTGGTATGCTCCGGTCGAGCAACCGCGCGCGCTTCTCTTGTTCGCCCATGGCAATGCCGGCAATCTAGCGCATCGGGTTGACCTGTTGCGTTACTTCCAGCAGGATTTGCGCGTGGCGGTGCTCGCCTTCGACTATCGTGGCTATGGTCGCAGCGCCGGCAGACCGAACGAGAGCGGGGTCCTAGCCGATGCCCGTGCTGCGCGACAGTGGCTAGCTGACAGAGAACAAATCGCGCCTGAGACGATCGTGCTGATGGGAGAAAGCATTGGCGGCGCCGTGATGGTGGATCTGGCGGCGGTCGACGGGGCACGCGGATTGATCCTGGAGAATACTTTTGCGTCGTTGCCGGATGTTGCGGCCCATCACTTTCGCTGGCTACCGGTGCGAATGCTATTGCGCACGAAGCTTGATTCCGCGGCCAAGATCGGCCGTTACCGTGGCCCGCTCCTGCAATGCCACGGCGACGCGGATATGATCGTGCCCTTCGAGCAAGGTTTGCGCCTGCACGACGCGGCGCAATCGCCCAAACGCCTGGTGGTCGTCGCCGGCGGCGATCATAACGATCCGCGTCGCCCCGAATGGCTAGCGGCGCTGGATGAGTTCTTCGACGAACTACCGCCCCCATCGGCGGCGCGCTAGCGGGCCGGCGTACCGTGACGAGTGTGACCGGCCACTTGCGGCGTTCCACGGTACTGTCGCTGTTGGGCGGTGGGATTCCGCGGGAAAATAAAAACGCCCACGGCGCCGAAGCGGCACGTGGGCGTTCTGTCTGTGGTTCTTGGCAGGCAAACAGCGTCGCGCTAGCGACGCATCGTCGGGGGCGGTATCCGGCGTGCAGTGCGTGCCTGGCGCACAGGCGGCTTTGCCGCCGAAGTCACCGGAGGCGCCGTTGGCGGAACGCTCAGCGTGGAATCGATCGAAATCGATGCGTCGGCCGCGAGCGATGACTGCCCCTCGGTGATCCGCGCCGAGTTGGCAACCTTTCCGTCCTCTTTCCACCACGTCCATTTACCAATTTCGACGCCCTTGACGAAGTCTCCGCTGACGGCCTTCTGGCCGTTTTGATGCCACCATGTCCAGGAGCCTATGCGATCGCCATTGGTGTATTGCCCTTCCACGGCCTTCTGTCCATTTTCGTGCCACCAAGTGACATGTCCTACCGGTACATCGTTCACGTATTTGCCTTCGGTTTCCTTTTGGCCGTTCTTGTACCAGGTCGTACACAGGCCGTGCTTTTGATCTTTGCCTTCTTTTTGCGCCGTGGTCGTGACCGTACCGTTCCACCAGTCGTAATTGGTGCTTAACACCTCGCGAGCGAAGAGGTACGTTCCCTCGCTTTTCGTCTGCCCGTTGGCGTGAGTCTCGATCTTCTTCGCCAGGCGCTGGCCGTTCTGGTAAGTATCGTTCATGGTCAGGTTCTTGGCAGAGCCCCATTCCAGCCAGTGTCCGTCGAGTTGGCCGGCGGTGAAATCAAGCTCCCGCATCTTGGACCCGTTGGGGTAATACCAGGTGGATTTTCCCTGTCGTTCGCCATGCTCGAAGTTGAATTCGCTGCACTTGCGATCTCGGTTGTCGTAAATCGTCCAGGTGCCATTCAGGCGACCGTTCTCGAACGTCACTTCGCTGACAAACGGCGATTGAAATTGCTTGTAGGGCGGCTGCGAGAACATATCTTTGCCCAGAACGAGGTGCCACCGCGTCCAGGGGCCTTGGCGTTCTCCGTAACGGTATTCGCCGCGGGCGAGCGTGCGTCCTTTTTCGTCGTACATGGTCCACTTGCCATGATTGACGTAGTTACCGCTGGCGTCCTGTACCACTTGCCGCTCGATCTTGACGGCGCGGTTCGGATAACGCTCTTGAATCAGTTCGGCTTCGTTGGAATTGTCTGGTGCGGCCGGTTGCTCTTCCGCCGCAGACGGCGCCGCGTCGACGGCGACGGGGGCCGGTTCGTCGGCCACCATGTCGGCGGGTTCGTCGGCCGTGGCGGCGGTTGGCTCGTCCGCCACTTTGGTCTCAGGTTTTTCGGCAACAGCCGTGGGAAGCGCATCTGCCGGAGTCGATCGAATCACGTCGGCACGACACGGCATCGCCAAGGGCATGCACGCCGCGACAGTCCAAAGTAGCCCTAGCGAGTGACGGACCATAACCGGAATCCCCTATGCAAGCAGGACGGTTGGAAAAATCCACATCAATGGTGCATCTCTTGTAGGCGAATCGGTCCGAGTTGTGTGCCAAATTAAGATTTCCTGACGAATCGTCGAGATTTCGCCTTCTGGCATATGTTGCCAGCATGCAACCGAAGGCCGCGTGAACGTGCTCAAGTGCCACGCCAGCAATTGGTTGAGTGTGGCAAGGTCTGTCCAAGGCGACCGAGCCAGGAATCGCTCGTTGGCAGCCCGCCCGTTGGGCATCGCCTGGCAACCTACTCAGCGCCCAGGCGGCCCACGGCAACAGCGATTTCTGCCTTACCGTTAAAATCTACTTGTGCGTCATAGTTGCGACTTGGCCCATTCCGGCGACCGCCGCAGGAGAGAAGCGGATGAGGGTTTTGCGACGTTCGTGGCGTGGGACTTCTGGAGCGTGACGCGCCGCGATAGCCTATGGACAGAGGAATCATCGGTCGCACGGTCCAGAGTTGGCCCTCGTCAAGCGCGAGCGCCACGATGGCCAGTAAGTCGTAAGAGGCCCAACCGCCATGGAATCACTTCAAGGCTTCTTGCTCGTTGCCGCGCCGGCACTGGTGGATCCGAATTTTCGCCAGACCGTAATACTGATCGTGCAGCATTCGGACGATGAAGGCGCGCTCGGTCTAGTTCTGAACCGCCAGACGAGCACCACGGTCGCGGAATTGTGGGAACGTTTGGGCCAAGAGGGAAAGGTTAATGACGGGCCGGTCAGCCTGGGGGGGCCATGCGAAGGCCCGCTCATGGCGCTGCACACCGAGAAGTCGGCGGCCGAGATCGAGGTTCTCCCTGGCTTGTATTTCAGCGCGGCGGGGGAACAGCTGCGGTCATTGGCGGTCAACTCGCAGGTCGACGTGCGATTTTTCTTTGGCTACGCCGGCTGGGGTGCAGGCCAATTAGAAAATGAGCTCAGTAGCGGCGCTTGGCGCACGGAGCCGGCGTCGCTCAAACACATTTTTGTCGTCAACCAGCAGCTGTGGGAACGCTCGATGAGCGAAGCCGCCGGCTGGGAGGTTTTGGCCGCATTGCGGATTAAAGACATTCCCGTCGATCCGTCGCGGAATTGAGCCTCCCGCAAAGCGGTCGGCTTACGAGTTCTCTGCATCGAAAATCTTGGCCGCGCCATAGACCGCCATGCCGATCGCTATCAGCATCAGTCCCGTGGTGCATTCCAGCGGCGCGGCCCAAAACATGCTTGCCAGCACAAACACATAAGCGACTGCGAAGATCCCCGGCAAAACCGGGTAGCCCCACGCGCGATAAGGGCGATCAGCCGTGGGCCGATTGCGGCGCAAAACAAACACCGAGAAGACGGCGGCCAGGTAGAAAACCGCCGCCCCAAAAATGCAATAGTCGCTCAGCACGTCATACAGACGCTTGTTGGGATCGGGATAAAGATTCCCGGCCAAGACCAGCAGTACCGACCATCCGGCCAGCGCCGCAATCGCAAGCGCCGGCGTGCCAAATCTCGGATCGATGCGGCGTAACGGGCCGAGGAAGCGACGATCTCGCGCGGCGGCAAATATCACGCGCGGTCCAGCCAGAATATTGGCGTTCAATGCGCCAAATACCGAAATCGCGAGCATCGACAGCGTGAGTTTACCGCCGAAGTTGGGAAGCAGCTTTTCGGCAGCCAATTCTGCCGTGGCATCGGCCGTGGCAATTTCTTCCACCGGCAATGTGATGTGGTAGGCCAGATTCGCTCCGGCGTAGAGCAGGATCAGCAGCACGATTCCACCGATCAAAGCACGCGGAACATTGCGCGCCGGCTGGTGTACTTCCTCGGCGACAATCGGCAGATTGGCCCAGCCGTCGTAGGCCCACATGATGCCCGAGACGGCCCCCCCGATTCCGGCCAGAAATCCAGCGTCCATCACGGTGGGCCACAGGTCGCCGAGTTCTACGCTTTGAGTCTCGAAGGCCATAAATGGCAAGATGGCCAGAAACGCCACGAAGCCACACTTGATTATCGTGGTCACATTCTGCACAACCCCGCCCCAGCGAGTGCCTACGATATTCACCGCTGCCAGCAGCACGATACTGCCGACCGAAACCAGGCTATTTGTCGCCAGCCCCCATTCGCCCAGGCCCGCGATCAGCACGAGTTTGCTCAGCGCGATGGCCATCGCCGCGGCCAGCGTTGCGATGCTACCGCTGCGAACTACGCAGAATTCGGCCCAGGCCCAAGTGAACGCCCACAACGGTCCGTAGGCCTCGCGTAAGAAGAGATACGAACCGCCAGCGCGTGGAAACATGGCTGACAATTCAGCAAGCGCCAGCGCGCCGCACAGATTCACCAAGCCCAGCACGACCCACAGAGTGAGGATCAAGCCGACGTAGCCGTGAGTCGCCACGGCCACCTGGCTTGGCTTCAAGAAGACTCCGGACCCGATGACGCTCCCCACGACCAAGGCAATCGCCGAGAATAGTCCCAAGACCGGTTGCAGCGACGTGTCGGTCGGGGATGCGCTGTCGGCGCGATTGCGAGAATCCATTGCGACTCAAAATATCGGGTCTGCGGCGGCGCAGCCAGGGCGGGTCCTGGGCCAGTTGCGAATCGCGGTCCCTGCCCAGACTGTGCACCAGCCGCTCCCTGCGGCGGTGGTGCGCAGCGAGCGCGACTTGCGTTGGGCGCCCACGCGCTGCGCGAGACTGCTTAAATAGAAATCATTTTTGAGCAGTTACCTGATCAATAATGATGCAGCGAGGCAGCTCCGATCCGTGCCGAGGGCATCACCCGGCAACTAGATGGCAATTCTTAGAAAATTGCGCAATGGCTTAAACAGAATGGTTTTATGTGCCATGAAATGCTTAGATTCGGTATTCCGTAAATCGGGGGGGTGCGAATGGCGCGGAATTCGCGGTATCTCCAACGGTGATGGATAGTTAGCGCCGCTAAGGTTTGCCTTTTTGGTATTGTGCGATTAACATGAACCAAGTATTTGGAACATAGAAGCGGCTGCCTGCGGGCCGGGATCACATCCGGTGCCGTTGGGTAAGCCGTTCGAGCGGCATGTGCAACATCCTCGTTGGCTGTTGGACATAGCAGGGATTGCAAAGGTGTTGGGCTGGGGAACGCTAATGACCTGAATGACAGCTAATCGCTTCGGCAAGCATGCGATTAGCGAGTGACGAGCATCGGGCGCGGCCGTTTGCATACGGTTGGGCAAGGTGCAAAAGGCATTTACACGATGGCAAACGACAATCGATCCGCACCCACGGAAGGGGTGGATGTTCATTCTCGCGCAGCGCCCGTCGATTGGGTCTTAGGACACAACGCGGTCGTGCGGCGCATTGCGCAACACGCCGAGCGCGTGGCTGAAGTGCATTGCAGCTGCTTGATTTGCGGCGAGACAGGCACTGGCAAGGAACTCTGGGCCAGCCTGATTCATTCCAGTGGCCCGCGCGCCACCCGTCCGTTTATTCCTGTCAACTGCGCTGCGCTGACGCCCACTCTGGCTGAGAGTCAACTGTTCGGTCATGAACGCGGCGCGTTCACCGGAGCAGCAGGCAGTTCGCTAGGTGTGTTCCGGGCGGCACATGGCGGCGTAGTTTTTCTCGACGAAATCGGCGAGATGCCGTTGGACTTGCAGCCCAAGTTGTTGCGCGTTCTGCAAGAGCGCGAAGTAACACCGGTGGGTGCTTCGCGTCCGGTAAAGATCGACGTGCAGGTTGTGGCGGCTACGAATCGAGACCTTGAGACGGAAGTCGCTCAGGGTCGTTTTCGCGAGGACTTGTACTACCGTCTCAACATGGTCGAACTCCGCGTGCCGCCGTTGCGGCAGCGAACCGAGGACATTCCGGAGTTCATCGACTTTTTCGCGAGCCGTTTTGCCCGTCGCTACGATCGGCCCGTGTGGCGTCCTGCGGCAGAGACCTTGCAGCAATTTTGCGAGTACCAGTGGCCGGGCAATATTCGCCAGCTGGCGCAGGTCATCGAGCAATCGTATGTGCTGGATTGTGTACCAAGCCTTCCAGATAACTCGTCGAAGCGCGAGCTGCCGCTGACTTTGCCGTTCCTAAATCTGGAGCGGCTGCGCAATGAATCGATCCGCCAAGCGTTGCGCGTAACGCGCGGACATAAGGGGCGGGCGGCCAAGTTGCTAGGCGTGCACCCCAACACGCTGACCAGACTCTTGAGCCGTTTCGATGTGCCGGCCCACTTGCCAGAAGGGCTCGAGGCGTAGAGTCGCTGCGCAGCGGATTGAATCCCACTCGCGGGATGAAAATCAGGAACGTGGCCTAGGCAGCCCGTTTGACGTTGACGGTGCTTTCGGCGTACTCGCTCAATAGCGTGGCCAGCCGCTGCTCGAGCAAATCGAGCTGCCGCAACACTTCGTCCTGCCGCCGGTCGATATCTTTTATGGATTCGACGGCGGCCTCTTGCTCCGGTGATTTCACGGCAACCACTCCCTTTCGCGGCGACGAGGGACCCCGCAACAACATCGGCTTGCGCCGCGGCACCGATCGAGTCCGGGGGTGCCGTGGTGGCCCCGCAGGATGTTCCGGCTGCGTGGAGATTGCGGGTTCGCGAAAACGAGCCGCCCGGGCCCAAACCAATCGCCGCGGGAAAAACTAAGGATGGGGGCGCATCAGAGGTCAGGGACTCTGGGCAAAAACACCGCAAGATTGGATTTACAACGCGGCCCCTGGTCAGGTAGACTAGCCGGTTCGCCCAATGAATCGGCTAGGGCTGTTCCCCGGCCGAGGGTCCTATCGCAGATATCAAAAAGTCATAGTAAGAGGAGGACGCGTGGTCAAACTGAACGTTCGTGATCGAGAAAGTATCCAGGAGGCGGTTCGCCGATTCCGGAAATTGGTCGAGCGGAGTGGCATTAAGAAAGAAATGCGCCGCAAGGAATATTACGAGAAGCCGAGCGAGACGCGCCGTCGCGCACGACTACGTGCCGAGCGTCGGACTCGCCGCAATTTGCTCGGACCGACGGCCTGATACGATTCGGGCCGATGCACAGACGCGCAATTGCTAACGCGTGTCGAGAGTGTGTTCAATGCGCCGCGCGTCTGCATATCAGAGACGTCGCAGGCCACGGTTCCTGGCGCTGGGAAAATAAAAAAAGGCGCAGCAGGGTCCCCTCAAGCTCCCAGCTATCCCCGCTGCGCCAGCGACCTGAGCCCCTCCCCAGAGCACAGGTACATTGAAACTTTAGGTCAGCGCTTCGGGCTGTCAAACATGGGTCGCGCGCTGCAGAATGCAGTCGATCTACCGTGCGACCGATCGCCCATATCATACATGGCATTTCTTCACGGCGGTTCGGTGTGCTAAAGCGCGCAGGTAATGCGCGACGGCGCACAAGCCTATCGCAAGCGACGTGAAGTGGAATGTAGATCGAGCGCTGTTCGCTACAGCCAGTCCAGCCCCACGTCCAGACTGGGGGCCGAGTGTGTCAGAGCTCCCACGCTGATGCGATCGACACCGGTTCGCGCAATGGCGGCCACGCTATCCAGCGTCACTCCGCCAGATGCTTCCAATTGAACTTGCGCGAAGTCTTTGTCGCGACATGCCACGGCCGCTTCCAAATCCGTGAGCGACATGTTGTCCAGGAGCACGATGTCGGGCCGCTTCGGCAGGACCTCAGCCAATTGTGCCAACGTATCAACTTCGATCTCGATCGGGATTAGCGCCGCGGCGGCCGGGGGTGCGAGACTGGCAACCACTTTTCGGCATCGATCGATAGCGCTGGAGGGCGAATAGGAACTTTCCTCGTTCGTCGCTCCCAGAGCTAAATGGTTGTCCTTGATCAGAACTCCGTCGAACAATCCCAACCGATGGTTCCATCCGCCCCCCGCGCGAACGGCATACTTCTCGAGCCGGCGCCAGCCGGGGGTCGTTTTGCGGGTGTCGTATATTCGTGCCGATGTTTCGGCGACGGCCCTGACATAATCACCTGTAAGTGTGGCGATTCCCGATAAACGTCCGAGCAGATTCAAGGCGGTCCGCTCGGCGGTGAGCATGCTGCGGGCCGAGCCAACCAGGGTGGCAATCGCGGCGCCCGCCTCGATTGCATCCCCATCGGCCAGGACGGGCGTCCATTCCAGATTGGCGTCGTACTCGGCCAGAGCCAGCTTCGCCGCTGGCAATCCCGCGATGACTCCCGCACGCCGGGCACGGACCACGGCGCGGCCCGGAGCCTGCTCAGGCACAAGGGCCACGGTCGTCCAATCATATAATCGACCGAGATCTTCGCGGATCGCTAACCGCACGATCTGGCGGCAGTCGTCCTCGAGTTCAGCGTCCCAGATGATTGGGCGGTATTCTGCAGACACGAATAGCTCACTTCCGGTTATCGGCCGGGGGCACCTGTCGGGCGCGCGGCGATTGTGTGCCAAAGTTCGACCACGCCTTGCCCCGTGGCGGCAGTTACATTCAGCACGGTCACGCGCGAGTCAGCCGGACCCAGGGACAGGGCCGATACCAGCTGCTGGCGTACGCGATCGGCCCCAGGCAGATCTGATTTGTTGACCACGACCAGATCGGCCACTTCGATCAAACCGGCTTTCTCCCACTGCACTTCATCGCCGGTGTTAGGAGTGACAAGCAGCACAAGTGTATCGACAAGCTCGCGCACGGCAACTTGATCCTGGCCTACGCCCACGGTTTCGATCAGGATGCAATCAAAACCGAAGGCCGTCAGCCAATCGCGGGACTCGCGCGTGGCCGCCGAGATTCCGCCAGCGGCGCCGCGCGTCGACAGGCTGCGAAAGTAAACGCCCTCGTCGGCCGGATCGAAGTGTACGCGAATGCGATCTCCCAACAGCGCGCCTCCGGTGACCGGGCTTTGCGGGTCCGAGGCCAACACAGCGACCGAGAGTCCCATGTCGCGCAGGTGCGTGATCAAGCATCCGATCAGCGTGCTCTTGCCGGCGCCGCCGTTTCCCGTGATGCCGACGACATGCACAGGTGGGCGTCCCGCCTCCGGTGCAGGCAACGCAGGCGCGGATCGAGACTCGACCAGGGTGAGGATTTCGGCCAGCGCCCGACGGTCGCGGCGAGCAAATCTTTGCAACAGTGGCGGATTCTGCGTCATCGCTTGCGATGATATCGGTCGCGACGTGCCGGAACAACCGCCGGCCCGTCCGCGGCGGCGCTTACTTGCCAGGCCTTTGCCGAAGTGGTGATGAAAGCATGCCGCGCCCCGCAACCATATTGCGGTTCAAGCCCGCAGCCTCGTGCGTGCGTCACTTTGCCGCATTCCATCGAAGGGCACCGATCTTTCGACGTGGCCGTGGCTGGGGTAGACTTGAGAGTTGGAATATTGGCTGTAATGCACAAGCTGCCGCTGACTCGTCTCGCGTCCACTTCTCACAGAGACTCTCGATCGATGGTCACTGACGCCAAACTTACGGCACGCGAGGCGTGGCAGGACGCGCTAACGGCCGCTACGGAACGCGACACCAGTCTAACCACGATCAGCAGCGAGGCGGTTGATCCGGTTTATTTGCCGGACGAGCCGACCGAAAAGTTTGAGCGCGATATTGGCTACCCCGGTCAGTATCCGTTCACCCGCGGTATTCACGCGAATCAATATCGTGGCCGGCTGTGGACGATGCGGCAGTTTGCCGGTTTCGGCACGCCGGAAGAAACCAATGCCCGCTTCCGATTCTTGCTCGACAAAGGGCAAACCGGCCTCAGCACGGCGTTCGACCTACCCACGCTGATGGGCCTGGACAGCGATCATCCCAATTCGCTCGGTGAGGTGGGCCGATTGGGCGTCGCCGTGGATACGCTGGACGACATGCAACGGCTGTTCGCCGGCATCAACCTGGGCGATGTTTCCGTGTCGATGACCATTAACGCGCCGGCTTGTATCGTGCTGGCGTTTTACCTGGCCACGGCACGTCTGCAGGGAGTGCCTTGGACCCGCTTGCGCGGCACACTGCAGAACGACATTCTTAAAGAGTATCACGCCCAGAACGAGTTCGTCTTTCCGCCGCGCGAAAGCGTGCGGCTGGTGACCGACACGATCGAATTCTGCACCCGCGAGGTGCCGCAGTTCAATCCGGTGTCGATCTCGGGCTATCACATCCGCGAGGCGGGCAGCACGGCCGCCGAGGAATTGGCTTTCACGCTGGCCGATGGTTTTCACTACGTCGAACAGGGGATCGCCCGTGGGCTGGCCGTCGACGAATTTGCCCCGCGGTTGTCGTTCTTTTTCAACGCCCACAGCGATTTTCTCGAAGAGGTGGCCAAGTTCCGTGCCGCGCGGCGCATTTGGGCGCGGCATTTACGCGAGCGCTACGGCGCACGCGACCCCAAGAGCTGGGCGCTGCGTTTTCATGCCCAAACCTCGGGAGTCAGCCTACAAGCACAGCAACCCGAGGTGAACGTCATTCGCGTGGCGTACCAGGCGCTGGCCGCGGTCATGGGGGGCTGCCAGTCGTTGCACACCAACAGTCGGGACGAAACCCTGTCGCTGCCGACCGAGGAAGCGGTGACCATCGCGCTGCGTACGCAGCAAGTATTGGCCTTCGAGACGGGCGTCGTTAATTCCGTAGATCCGCTCGGCGGCAGCTATCAGGTCGAGGCCATGACCGATCGCATGGAGACCGAGGCGGAGGAGATTTTTGCCCAGATCGAGCGGGCCGGCGGCGCCATCCGCGCGATCGAAGCAGGCTATTTCCGGCGACGCATTGCCGATAGCGCGTTCCGCTTTCAGAGCGAAGTCGATGTGGGCCGTAAACTGCTCGTGGGCGTAAACGCCTTCGTAGAGCCCGATGCCGTGACGATTCCCACACTGCAGATCGACGACGAGATCGAGCGCCGACAAAAAGCGAATCTGGCGCACATCAAGGCCGCACGCAATGCAGCGAACGTCGGCGAGGCGCTCGAGCGCATCCGTGGCACTGCCGCCAGCACGCAGAACATCATGCCGGTGCTCCTGCTCGCTGCCGATCAGCACGTCACACTGGGAGAGATCGTGGCAGCATTGGCCGATGTCTTTGGCCGATATCGGCCCGGAGTATGATCCCCCGCGCATCGTGCCAGCCGTATATACAATGCCTCATGTCGAATTATCGAATGACTAGGACGCACCGCTATCGACCGCGCAATGTGAGCATTCGACATTTGTCATTCGTAGCTTTTCTCGACATTCGCCCTTCGACATTACTAGCTTTATGACTCATCTGCATCCGATTCGCGTCGTGTTGGCCAAGCTCGGGCTTGATGGACATGATCGCGGCATTCAGGTCGTCGCCCGGGCCCTGCGCGATGCGGGTATGGAGGTCATCTACACAGGGCTATGGCAGACCCCCGACGCCGTGGTGCGCGCCGTCGAGGACGAAGATGCCGCCGTGCTGGGAGTCAGCTTGCTGTCCGGCGCCCATGCGACGCTGGTGCCGGTGCTGATCGACGCCTTGCGAGCCCGCGGGCTGGGGCATGTCCTGGTGATCGTCGGAGGCATCATTCCGGCGGCCGACATTCCGCGGTTGCACGCGCTGGGCGTCGCCAAGGTCTTTACGCCCGGTGCTGGCTTGACCGAGATTGCCGAATTTATTCGCGGCGCGGTGCCGCCGCCTGGCGTGTCGGCCGGGAAGTAGATGCCGCGCGAATCAGAGCCATCACCGCTCCGCGAATCCCAGGCGATAGCGACGGCCACGCCTGCGTGACGCTGGTCAACTCCACGCTGAGCTCGTAATCGGCCGAACCGGATTGCAGGAGACTGCTTTCCGTTATCAGGGCCGGCAGTGGGGAACTGCCCTGGTCGAACAGTCCTTTGCTGGGGCGGGCGTCCAGGTCGACGGGGCTCGGGTTCACCCGTCGGGCCGACGATCGCTTGCCTGGCAATTCGCTGGCCGGCTTCGTCTGAAAGATGCGAGTTGAGCCATCAACGGATACCACGCGCCACAGTTCGCGCGACTCGGTCTCCAATGACTCGGCCGGAGAAGACATTGATGCGTCCAAGCCCGGGGGCAATTCACCTGGATGCATACCGCTGAGATCTTTTTCCATGTTCGGACCGTCGGACAACGAAACCCAGACCCGTAGGATCTGGCGGACAGAGGCAGATATTCCAGCAGCCGCGTTTGTGCCTAGAAATCGGTGCGCTCGATATTGGGGTTGCGCAGTAGTGGCTGGTGGCTTCGTTATCGCTTATCGACCGAGCCAATTTAGGCAGCCGACGATTTCTGTTTTTTTCCGAACATTCCTGGAGTGCGGAGAAAGCGGGCAGCCGTCGGTCGCACCATGCCGCGGCGTTCCACGCGAACCGCGCATTCAAGGACAGAACGAGAACATCGAATCGTTTATTCCGGCGATCACTTAGGGACACGGGCAATCGTGCGCTCGAAGGCTGTAGCGCGAAAGTTGAGGTCGACGGTCTTCCGGGATTGGAAATGCGCATCACGTATGCAGGGTCGCGCGGCTTGGCACAATTGACAAACGGCTGGCCGCAGATAGGATGACCCATTCGGGCCGAACCTTTTGTCGCCATTCGACTTCGGTCCGAGAATCCTTGGTTCGTTTTGCTGCTCCACGGAGGCTGCCCCCATGTCGACGCAACTGGAACAAGCCCGCGCTGGCAAGATCACGCCGGAAATCGAATACGTCGCCCAGCGCGAGCAACTGACGCCCGAACTGGTGCGCGACGAGGTAGCCCGAGGTCGCATGGTCATCCCGGCCAACAAGGTCCATCTGTTGGGCCGACTCGAGCCGATGGGGATCGGCATTGCCGCCAGGACAAAGATTAACGCCAATATCGGCAACTCGGCCGTCACCAGCGACATCGAGGGCGAGCTGGAAAAGCTGCATACCGCCGTACACTTCGGTTCGGACACCGTCATGGACCTGTCGACAGGCAAGAACATCGACAGCATCCGCGCAGCAATTATCGCGGCCTCCCCGGTGCCCATTGGCACGGTGCCGATCTACCAGATGCTCGAGGAGCTGGGGGGCGAAATCGAGGACATGCGGCCGCAGCATTTCCTCGACATGGTCGAGCATCAGGCCAAGCAAGGCGTCGACTACATGACGGTCCATTGCGGCGTCTTGTTAGAGCACCTGCATTTAACGATGGGACGCGTCACCGGGATCGTCAGCCGCGGCGGCTCGTTGATTGCCAAGTGGATGATGTCGCATCGGCAGCAGAACCCGCTGTTTACGCACTTCGAAGACCTCTGCGACATCATGCGGCAATATGACGTCACTTGGAGTCTGGGAGACGGACTACGGCCAGGCTCGATTGCCGATGCCAGCGACGAAGCGCAGTTTGCTGAATTGAAGGTGCTGGGCGATTTGGTCGAGCGGGGCTGGGCCAAAGGCTGCCAGGTGATGGTCGAAGGTCCGGGGCACATCCCCATGGACCAGATCGATATGAACATCAAAAAACAAATCGAATGGTGCCACGAGGCGCCGTTTTATGTACTGGGGCCCTTGGTCACCGACGTCGCCCCCGGTTACGACCACATTACGAGTGCTATCGGAGCGGCCATTGCCGGTTGGAGTGGGGCTGCCATGCTCTGTTACGTCACGCCGAAAGAGCACCTGGGGCTGCCCGAGAAGGACGACGTGCGGCAGGGGGTAATTGCCTACAAGATCGCGGCCCATGCCGCGGATCTCGCCAGGCATCGTCCGGGGGCCCGCGATCGGGACGACGCTCTGTCGCGTGCCCGTTTTGCGTTCGACTGGAATGAGCAATTCCGCCTGTCACTCGACCCCGAGACGGCCCAGCGGATGCATGACGAGACGTTGCCACAAGACACTTTCAAGAGCGCGCATTTCTGTAGCATGTGTGGGCCGAAGTACTGCTCGATGAAGATCACCGAGCAGATCCGCGAGATGGCAGCCGGCGAGCCGCTGGTTCCGTTGGCAGCCATTGAAAACGGCGCGCAAAAAGTCGGGCCGTAAGCAGCTTCGGCGTCGCGCGCGTCAATCTGGCCACTTTGGTAGTCGTGCTGGCCATGGCGCGATTAGATTTCACCCAGCCAGATCTCCCTCAGATAATGGTCGCAGATAGCCGCTGTTACCAGTCGCACGGGGACCGGCTGCGCGATAGGGCCACTTCACCAGCCGATCCACTGGATGCCTTGAGGGGTTGCACGGAAGCGCTTGGCACGGATGCTCGATCCCGGCCCCTCTTCGTAATAGACCACCAACACCGAGCCGTCTTGCAAATTCACCATCGACGGATAGGCGCCCATGAGCGAGTCGATCCGCACCGGTGGGCTCCAGGTTTTGGCTTCATCCAGACTGTAGTTCAGGCTTGTCGCCGGTTGACGATGCCCGAGCAGGATGATTCCGTCGGCAGTGCGGTGCAGATAGGGGCAGTGGCCGAGGAATCCGATGGGCTTGGCGGTCGTCCAGGTGCGTCCATGGTCGCGTGATGCGCTCCAACACATTTGCTGGTCCCCGTCGCCGCGCAAGGCTGCGTACAGCCGGCCGTCCTTAAGCTCGATGACATCGGTTTCGGCGGCCAGCTTTTGCTCTCCTCCATCAATGTGAACTGGCTTGAGCCACGTTTTCCCGCCATCCTCGCTGGTGGTGACGGCGCCGCCGGGCATGCCCCCTTGTTCGTGATACAGTCCGAGCACCAGATGCCCGTTGGACAGCTCTCGCATGGGGGACGAACAGTAATAGTCGCGTCCGGCGATCCCGTGCGGCGGCGACCAGGTTTGCCCTCCGTCGGCCGAGGTGACCACGAACGCGCCCAGACCAACGTGGGGTATTCCTGGCTTGTCCGGTTTGGCGAGCGAGAAGAACGTGCAAGCCAAACGGCCGTCTTTCAGTTGTGTGATCGACGGATCGCGGTCGTCATGCTCTCCGTCAAACAGGGTCTGCGACGCGCTCCAGGTCTTGCCTTCGTCGGCGCTCGTGCAGTAGCAGATGCGTCCACCGCGCGGCAACTCGGCATTCGGCAGAGAGACATGGCCGTAGCCGGCATAAAAGACGCACATCAATTGCCCATCTTTACGGCGGCATACATCCGGAAAGGCCTCGTAGCCGCCGGCGCCTGCGTCTTGGCAGACGTGTACCGTCTGCTGGCTGTCACCGGGCGTATCGCCGGTCGCACAGGTGGCCCACCATAGCCACGCGATCGTTGCTACCAAAACTCCCAAGAGATTCACTCGATTGTGCATGGCATATGTCATAGTCAGCAGTTGTTTCTGAATCAGTTCGCAATAGAAAGAAAACAACACCGCGTCGAACCCGCTAGTGGCTATCGCGGCGTGAGCCACCGGCGGCGACTAACATCGAGTGCGGCATTCGCGCGAAAACAGACAGGTCCTCTCGGCCGCGACGATTGCGGATGCATCGGACATGATCTGCGGCCGGCCCCAATTTTGCCCGAATTCGTCGAAAAAGGGGAGTGTTTTGGCATTAATAGTTCGGTACAAGTGTCGCGGCCGGACCGAGTCCGATCCCTCGTTGTGGCAGGTTGATGTTTCCTATTTCCCCTGGTCCGGCAGGATCACCTGGCAGCTTGCCTATTCTCGCCCAGGTATAAGCGTGCCGGCCCATCGAGCGCCTCCATCTACAAGGTCGCGTGGATCGCGGATACACTGGGTCGATGCCGGAGTCTAGGTAAAAACCGCCAACAGGATGAATGACGTGAAATCGCACATCTCAGCGTCTGCCGTGTTCGCCGCGATCATGTTTGGTGGGCTGATTGCCAATCATGCCAGGGCCGAGAACACGTGGGTTACCTACGAAGGTACGGCTGGCCCGGGCAAGGGGCGCCACATCGTGCTCGTGAGCGGTGATGAGGAGTATCGCTCGGAGGAGGCACTTCCCCAGTTGGCAAAGATTCTTGCCTTCAGGCAGGGATTCAAGTGTACAGTTTTGTTCCCTATCGACCCCGCGGATGGGACCATCAACCCTATCGTCCGCACCAACATTCCCGGACTCGAGTCTCTGGACAATGCCGCTTTGTTGGTGCTGTTTACACGCTTCCGCGAGCTGCCTGACGATCAGATGAAGCACATCGTAGATTACGTCGACTCGGGTCGCCCCATTGTTGCGCTGCGCACGTCGACGCATGCCTTCGATAACAAGGCAAGCAAGAAATACGCCCGCTACGCCTGGCAAAGTCCTGAATGGGACGGAGGATTTGGCCGACAGGTACTGGGCGAGACCTGGATCAATCATCATGGCCAGCATGGCAAGGAAAGCACCCGGGGAATCATCGCGCCGGGCGCAGAACACAGTCCGATCTTACGGGGCATCAAAGACGGAGACATTTGGGGGACGACGGATGTGTACGGTGTTCGCTTGCCATTGCCCGGTGATTGCCAACCGCTGGTGTTGGGACAGGTGCTAACCGGCATGAACCCAGACGATCCGCCAGTGTCTGGAAAGAAAAACGATCCGATGATGCCGATTGCTTGGACCAAGACCTACTCCGCACCGTCGGGAAAAACGTCGCGCATCTTTACCACCACGATGGGGGCATCGCAAGATTTAGTGAGCGAGGGTGTGCGGCGCATGCTCGTGAACGCCTGCTTGTGGGGAATCGGTCTTGAGGACCAGATCCCAGCCAAGACTAACGTCGAGTTGATAGGCGATTACCGGCCGCACCCCTTCGGCTTTGGCACCTTCACCAAGGGTGTGAAGCCGGCGGATCATGCCGCGAAGGGGCCGTAGTTCTGCCGGGGCGAGTTTGGGTTTATGCAGCACTCCACCATCGTCCGTCCGGAACAGTCCCAGGACTTTGCCGACATCAACGAGGTTACCCGGCTGGCATTTGGTCAGGAGGCTGAGGCCCGACTGGTGCGTGAGCTTCGTGCGTGCAGTGGTTTCGATCCGCTGCTATCGCTGGTCGCGGTACGAGATCACGAATTGCTCGGTCACATCTTATTTACGCCTGTCGAGATCCAGCGCGATGGTGCGGCGCCGCTTGCCGCATTGGCATTGGCGCCGCTGTCAGTCCTGCCGCAGCATCAGCGCGCCGGCGTCGGATCGCTGCTGGTGCGCAAGGGGCTGACGGCCTGCCGGCGCCGTAGCGAGCGGCTGGTGATCGTCGTCGGGCATCCGGATTACTATCCACGATTCGGCTTTCGTCCGGCGCGCCCCTTGGGCCTCGAGGTCCCCTTCGCCGTGCCCGACGAGGCGTTCCTGGTCTGCGACCTGGCGCGCGATAGCGCCGCGGGAAATGTGCCGGAGTTGGCGCCAGATTTCGTCGTCGGCCTGGTGCAATATCCGCCCCCGTTTCTCTTGGTCTGAGTCGACGCTCTGTCGTCAGCCGCTGTTGGAGCAACACGTCGCGAAATTGCCAGAATTCTCCAAGCCGCCTGTTCTCCGAAAAACTTTGATTGATTTTCCGTAATCTTTTCAGGGGTGTTCTGGCCCTCCCGCTTGGGGACGCCTCGCCATGCGAGATGCAATCGCCATGGCAATCGCGTATGCAAAAGCTCCTAACACGTTTGAGCCAAACGGATCTCGCGTCCCGGGGAACAAATTACATGATTGGGTGAATGAGATGCTTGTTGCCCATGTGGAGATATAGGTTGCTTGGGTTGTTTTATTTGAATAGGAGACATGCCCCGCAGACGGCGGGTTGAACAAGCTTTGACGCGCGTTGATCATCGTTGCCAGCATGCTGCGGGATTATCTTGCGGCCGCTGTACTTGCGCCGGCGGAATGGCCGTTGGCAATGGGGTTGGTTGTTCAACTTTGATTTGCAGGGAGGAAGATGCGTATGAGTCGTTTCAAAATGTCGCTCGCGGTGGCACTAGTGAACGTGCTATCGGCTTCGACGCTGTGGGCCATGATGTCGGACGAGCCTCAGGGAGATGGTCGCAAGGAGGCACTCGTCCGACTGATGCCGGCAAAGAAGGAAAGTCGGCTGCGTGATTATCTGCCGAAGGTCGCCGACGACGAGGTGCAGGCTATCTTCGCCGATCCTCAGTTGATCCTGTATACCGACAGCGAGATGCCCAAGGCCTATCAGTTTTGGGATGGTCAGATGCCTGGCGTCCATCGCGCCAGCTACAACATTTCGGCCAATGGTGGCGAGCCGTTCGGCAACGGCAATCGCGAGTTCCCTTGGGACGGCCCGGCCGGCACTCATCGGGCCAAGAACGTCTGGGCCTTTCGCTTTCTTCGCTTGCCGCGAGATGAAGAGGGCAACGTTCTACCCGTGGTCTGGTTTCAGTCCCGCCAAAAAGGGGATGGCCAGCGCGGCTATGGGTGGCGTTTTCCGGTCGGCGCCGTGCTGGGCGAGGTGTTGATGATGCACGGCGAGGATGGCCGAGACTATTGCTTCGAGGTGCGAGTTCGCTTTCGCGAAGTCGACGATTGGGCCGTGGACGTCTTTCGCCCCTTCCCCCATTCGGAGGATCTGGTCGATCGCATCAAGGAACTACGACCCCATTGGGAGGATAAGCCGGCGCTCAAGAGCGCGGTTGCGCTGCTGTCATCCCAGGCCGAGATCCCCGAGCGGAAGCTAGCTGATAAGCATCCGCGCAAGTCGTTTCAGCAGTCGATGGGTGTCTACTTGCTCCCACCGTTGGAAGACGCCGGACTGGTCCGCGAGCTTTTGACGAAGACGACGTTCAAGTCATCGCTTGGCGAATATTGGTTCGAAGGTACCAATGGTCCTGTGGCCGCAGCCCCCACGACCGAGGCCAAATTTCATATCGTGCCAGCCAAGTACGATGCCGGATTTGTCGAGGTCGACCGCATTTCGTGCATGCGTTGCCATGAGACTGTGAACCAACCCGTCAACAAGTTTCAGTCCGGGCGGGATTGGTACGGACGCATTCGCGGGTCGGATGGAATTTTTTCGTTTCACCCCTTTGACCCCGATTGCATCAGCGGCAACGGCTATAGCCAGCCGGTGAGGATGCGCAACGAATTGGTGTCGGCTGGCGTGATCGAGAAGTACGACGCCAAGAAACACGATCCGCTGCGGTATGCCCAAATACCGCATCTTGTCGAATAGTAAGGCCTGGCGAGTAGCAAGGTTCAGTTACAACTATCAGGGCCACTATTTTGGCCCGCGTCGCGTCCTCCAGTAAGGCGCGGCGCGGGCCGCTTTTTTTGGAGCCCGGGCATTACTATTGCCCTCGCCCGGCGCAAGGGAGTAATCGGCCGGCCGCCCGTTGGGCGATTGGCATTGACCGTGCCATCGCGACCGGTCACCATCCGTCGCGCACACGGGTACTCCGGTCCCGGCGAGTTACGGGCTGGAAATTGCACCTTAGGCCGCGGAGCGTCCGGGCACATGGCTCGAGCCTTGATCGTTGCTGCAATCGTCACTGTCTTGGTTGGTTGGGCTGCGATCGGCACCGCCCAGACGCCAACGTCGCCGCCAGCATTCCGCTTCACCTATCGCCCGCTCGATGTGGGAGACGAAGCGCAAGAAGCGACACACTTCGTGCTTGATCTGAAAACCGTGAGGCTCCACGACGGGCAGGTCGTCGACATCGCCGACCAGGTGATCGAGCGTGACGAAGAATCGCATGTCGTCCGGCTCCCCCCGGGATCGGGACAATCGGCCAAGGCAAAAGTTACCTATCAAGCCTCGCGGCAAACGGCCAAGGGACGCCGTGGCGTCGCCGCCGCCGAGAGCGATCGCCCGGTGGCCGGCAAAACGTACTTTGTTGCGCGCAAGGGCGAAGATTTGCAGATCGTCGACGAACAAGGCGCATCCCCGCCAAACGACGAGCACGAGATCGTGGCCCGTGCGATGGATGGCCTCGGACGAAAAAGCCCTCTAGGGACGTTCCTCAATGGCCGCACGGTGAAGATCGGCGACACCATCCGTCTGCCGGCGGAATTCACGCACAAGATGCTCGCGGGTTGGGATGAATCCCTCGCCGCGCTACCGCTCGATGTCATATTCATGGGCACTCAGCATGTCGATGGCCAGCGCTGCGCATTGTTGCACACACCGCCGGCAAGCACGGCCAAGCCGGGGACCGAGCGGGCGCCGGTGGAAGGCAAGCTTCTCATCGAGTTCGACACCTGCCGGCTAGCAGTTATGGAACTGCGCGGCCCCGTCGCGGCAACCGAACGGCAGGGACAGCCTGGTGAGGAATTCGACGTCCGCCGCAAAGGAAAACTTCAAGTGGCGGTACACGTCGAACACCACCGCGCTGCGCGATAGAGGGCTTTGGCGATGGTCGCGTGCTGGCTGGCAGTTCATTCTGCCGTGCAGGCCGTCCGCGTCAGAGAAGTTCCTCGATCGGCCGGCCATCTTCGACGATGGGTCGCGGCCGGCCACGCAAGTCGAGATAGGCCCCGTCTAGCGGCACGCCCATATGGTGAAAGATCGTCGCGGCCAGGTCGCCTGGTGTTACCGGTCGCTCGCGGATTTGGCCGCCGTCGTGGTCGCTGGCGCCGATCACTTGCCCATGGCGGAATCCACCGCCGGCCACCGTCATCGACATCACGGGGGGCCAATGATTGCGGCCATCGGTGCTCCCTTGCGTGCCGATTTGCGGCGTGCGGCCGAATTCTCCCATCGCTAGCACCAGCACGTCATCCAATAAACCACGGTCGCCGAGATCGGCCACCAACGTGGTCAGCAAGTGATCGAACACGGGCAATAGCGGCTTCAGGCCACTCATGATGCCGCCGTAGGGCGGAATATTATCGCCATGCGTGTCCCACGTACCGGACGAACTGTGATTACTCAGGTCGATGGTCACGAAGTTCACCCCCGCCTCGACCAACCGCCGAGCCAAGAGCGCCTGCTGGCACCAGGGATGGTCGCCGTAAAGGTCGCGCATTGGCTGTGGCTCGCGCGACAGGTCGAACACAGTTTGCGCTCGCGCCCCCACGACAATATCGACGGCCTGCTGCGAAAATCGATCGAGCGCCTGCATCGATCCCGATTGGTCCAAGTTTTCTCGCAGCCGATCGAGCTGCCCGAGCAACTCTTGGCGCGAGCCGAGCCGGCGTTGATCCAGCCCACCGGGGAGTTTGAACAGATCGCCGACGTTGGTGGCCACGAACGGATCGTACTGCTTGCCGAGGTAGCCACCCCACGCCAAATGGCTGCGGCTCTTCAAGTTCAGCGACACATACGGAGGTAAATCGGGCTCGTTTGGACCTCGAAAGCGCGCCACGAGCGAAGCAATCGCCGGATATTTGTCTCCTTCGCGATTCAACCGCGGCGCGGCCTCCGAGTTGCCCGTCTGCATTACCATGTTGGGTTCGTGGTTCGAAAACCGTGCGTCGACCGAACGGATGATCGTCATGCGGTCGAGCATGGCGGCCTGCTTCGGCAGGTGCTCGCAAATCGTCACGCCTGGCAACGCCGTAGAAATCGTGGAGAACGGTCCGCGATTTTCGCGCGGAGCCGTGGGCTTGGGATCCCAGGTATCAATGTGGCTGGGTCCGCCTGTCATCCACAGCAGAATGACGCTCTTGGCGCTGGACATACTCCGGCCCGTCGCCGCCGCCTGGGTGCGAGCCTGAATCAGCCCTGGTAGCGACAAACCAGCCAGCCCGGCCAGCGATGCCTTTAGCACACTGCGCCGATCGTAGACGACCAGCCCCTCGCGCTCGCGGGGCTGAAAGTTCGTAAAGGCGTGCGTCCCTGGTTCGTACGGCCGCGCATTTTGCATGATTTCGCTCACGGACCAACGCCGTGCCGGATCTGAACCGCGGGCCACAAAGCGGCCGGCACTATGGCCCCATGACTATAACATGGCCCGGGACTTCTAGGTAAGCGGTGCGCGTAACCGCCGACACGGGGGGGCAATCCGCTTGCTGGCGCCGCGGCGCTTCGGTGGAAGCACCCCTCTCTGTATTTTGGCGCAAAAAAAGACCGCCAGGGGGGCAATGGCCTGGCGGCTTTTGAAGGAGTATCCGCGAAAGCGGTCTCCTTCGCCAGCTTAATGACTCGTCGCAAGTTCGTCGGGCTTTCCGTTCGGGAATAGCGCCAATTCTCCATGCGACGAGCATAAATTCTTGCGTCTGCAGTGCCGCCATCGCAGCAACAGAAAATCTCTCGCTTGGCCCCTGGACTAGCGGCTTCAGTCAGTCCAGGTGGCCAGCGAGCTATGATCAGCGATTCTGACCCTTCGACGAGGAACGTCCCGAGGCGGTGCTTCTCTTTTGATCCGACCGCTGCTGGTTCCTTTGGGCATCCATATCGTTCTGGGATTGATCACTGAAATCATTGCGATCTTTTTGGCCCTGGCGATCTGCTGACTCGCGTCCGGTCTGACTCTTTTTCGCATCTGACGAATGACCAGCCATAACTCTTTCTCCTTCACACCTAACGTATTGGTCCGCCCCCTCTGTGACTGAAGATGTGCATGTCGTGTGCCACGCTGCGCGCTTGGCCAAGGATCGGTCTATTTGCCTTGGGCCTGATCAACGAGAGACGGTATGGCTGCTGAAAGTGCGACGAATCCGGCAGAAAATAGCTGCTTCTGGCAAACGGCGCGCATGGAAAAAGCCGGGCAAGTGGACCGGCATTGGTCCAGAATTGTTCATCCCGCACGGCCAAGATACAGCTAGCGGTTGTCACAATACCGCACGTTCCTAAATAGCCGATGCGACTGCTGTTGATTTCCTGCTAGGCGAAATGCGCGCGAATTCGATGCACCCAGCAAGATCACGTCTTACAATTACGTCTTACGTGGGGTTGCCCAGCAGTAATCGCGCGAGCCAACTGCGCGGCAAATCGGCGGCCAGCAATCGTGCTTCGTGGCCGAAGTGGCGCAACACGCCTTCGGCCGCCAGATAGCCGCTGCGGATAGCGCCTTCCATCGTGGCGGGCCAGCCCGTGTCGGTCCAATCGCCAGCCAAGAAAAGCTGCCCCAGGGCCGTGGACTGTGGCGGGCGCACTCTTTCGATGCCAGGTCGCACCGAGAAGACCGCCACGGGATCGGTTACCATTTTCCAGCGCAGCAGCTTGGCATCGCGTGCCGCGGGCCAGACGCTGCGCAACTCGTCGCAGATCTCGGCCACGACATCAGCGCGGTCCCGGCCGGTCAGGTTTCGCGAGGCGCTGATCACGACCTGATAGTAGTATTCATTCGTGGCACGTCCCTCGGCCAGATCTGTGCGGCGGAAGAGCCATTGACTAAGCATGTCGACGAGTGCGGCGTGCTCGAGCTCGGTGATCACTCGATCGAACCACAAATGCACGCCTGTAATCGGCGCCGCATCGATTTGGTCGAGCGCCGATACCTGGGGAAGTACAGCAACAAGTTGTGGAGACAGTATGTGACGAACGCGCTGCCAAGGCGTGGCGATAATCACTGCGTCGTAATGATGAGTACCGGCGCTACTGGTGAGCGTGACCCCGTTGGTATCCGCGCCGCGCTCTTCAACGCAATTCTGTCCAACATTGGCCTGTTCAACGTCAATTTGTTCGACGGGCGTGCCTAGCAACAACCGTACGCCAGCGCGGGCCAGCCATTCGGTCAAGCGGACATCGTACAACTCGCTGAGCGACACCAATGGCACGTGCAACTCGTAACCGCTCGCGTTGCTGAGGTACGCATCGACGAAGACTTTTTGAGCGTGCAGCATCGACGCCCGTTCGACCGATTCCCCTAACGCACTGACCAGCACGGCACCCCAAAATCGCTCGATGGCTCGCGGCGATTGTCCTTGCTCGGAAAGCCAGTCGGCAACCGTGCGCGCGGCCAGATCCGCCGGTGCTGCGCGAGCCAATCGCAGCATGGCCCGGCCGATACCGATGCGCTCGCGGAGCGAAAGAAAGTGGAGCTGCAAAAGCGCGGGGGCCAGGTGCAAAGGGGCCGGCAACCCACGCGTGCCGCGCAAAGCCGACGCACGTCCGTCGCGCGTGAACAGGCGCAGCACGCCATCGCGGCGAAAGAGATCGGCCGTCCCCGTGCGTTGGCAGAAGTCTCCCAGATTCGTGCAGCAACCCATGCTGATGTGTTGACAGTAGTCGACCGATTCACCGCTGGCAGCATCCGCGAACGAAGCCGCGCGACCACCCAGCCGACGTCGCGCTTCAAATATCTCGACCTCGACTGTCTTGCCGGCGGTTTGTCGGCCGCCGATCCCGCCGCCAGCCAGGCCCACCGCGGCAGCCAATCCGGCCAAGCCGCCGCCGACGATGGCCACTCGTTTTGATTGAGCTTGCGGCATACGGCTATCTGAAACGATTGTCGTGCGACGACCTGCTTACGCAGAAAATGTTCCGCAGATTGTACAAGTCGCGCGATGTGATGCGGAAGGGACAAGCATTGCACAACCATCCGCTTTTCTTGGTGATTCGCATGATTCGTGCTTTTTACGTTTTTAAGCCTCAAAAACCACGAATCACACCAATGACACGAATATGAACGACGAAGTCAGGAAGAGTTGAGAACGTGGCATCAAAGATGATTGCCCGGTGTGCCCGCCGGGCGCGGTAACAAGGATGTCACCGCGATCGATGCCTTGCGCCAAGTGCTAAGAGTGACGCGCGCCGTGAACACGTCGCCGTCGCGTCGTTTGATCTCGGTGAGCAGCCCATGATAGATACCGGTCATAGCCCGGCAAGCGGCCCGGCTATCGCGCGACAAGCTGGGCTCGAGCGTGGCGCCGCGGCGATAAAAGTCCTCTGCGCGAGCAATCTCGAAACTCATCAGCGCCGCGAATCGATCGTCGCGCACGCCGGCAAACAAATCGTCACGCGTATATTCGAAGCGGCGCAGGTCCTCTTGTGGCAAATAAACGCGGCCTCGGTGGGCATCCTCTTTTAAATCGCGGAGAATGTTCGTTAGCTGAAAGGCGACGCCCAATTGGCATGCCGGCTCGACCGCGGAGGAATCGTTAAACCCCCAAATGTGAATGCACGCAAGCCCTACGGCAGATGCCACGCGATAGCAGTACGCTTCGAGATCGGCGAAGGTCTCGTAGCTGCGATCGCTGAGGTCCATCTCCACGCCATCGATGCAATCATACAGATACTGCGGAGGGATCTGGTAGCGCGACACGGTATCGACAAGTGCCGGCAGAATCGGCGATTCTGCACGGCCGGCCAGCGCCGCGGCCAGAGATTGCCGCCACGCGGCCAGCTCCGCGCGGCGGGAGTCAAGCGGTTTGTCGCTATCGCCAATGTCGTCGGTTTCGCGAAGGAAGGCGTACAGAGCGCACATGGCGCGGCGCTTGTCGCGAGGTAATACCAGGAACGAGTAAAAGAAATTCCGCGCGGCCTGTCGCGTGGCCGTCTGACAATGGGCGTAGCTGGCTTGGAGCGACGAAGTCATGCGCCCCTCAGGGGACGTGGTCGCGGAGCGCGGAGGAAATTGCGTGACAGCGCTCCGCACAGCAATCGTACCTTGCCGAGTCGCGAAATCTTGGGGCGATGCCGCCACACGTCGTACCGTGCGCGGCGGATGCAATCGAGAATCGCGAGACCTCCCTGGGCGAATAGCCAAATATCGCCACGCAGGCCATCAGGCATTTGCGCTACCAGGGGCAAGCCGGCGCGCAAGTAGCCCTCGGCGCGATCAACTTCAACAGTCATCAAATTGCAGAAGCATTCGTTATAAGCACGGCCGACGAAATCCGCAGCCTCGTATCGAAACCGCCGGCAGGTTTCTTGCGGCAGGTAGATCCGTCCACGGTCGAAGTCGCTGGCCACGTCCTGACAGAAGTTGGCCAGTTGCAGTCCGGTGCAGATCGAATCGGATAGTCCGGCCCGAGCGTCGTCGAAGGATCGTGCCAAATAAAGGACTAACCTCCCCACCGGATTGGCAGAATAACGGCAATAGTCCAACACATCATCGCTCGTTTCGTAACGCTCGACCTGCTGGTCGCGACGAAAAGCCACCAACAAATCGGCAAAGGGCTCAATGGGAATCGAAAACTCGGCAATCGATTCCCGCAGTGCGACAAACACCGGATGACGCGCCTCGCCGGCATAGCAAGCGCGCAGTTCGTCCTCCCACCAACGGAGCAAGTCGAGGCTGCGGGCCCGGTCGTGTATTTCGTCAGCCAGGTCGTCGGCCCACCGGCAGTATGCGTACACCGCGTGGAAATGAGGCCGCAAGGATCGCGGCAAAAGCGCGCTAGCCACGTGAAAGTTTTCGTAGTGCGTACTCGCCAGCTGCCGGCAGTAGTCGCGACTTTCGGCTAGCGGTGTGGCACGCGCAGCGCAGCGTTCGGGCCCGTACGACGCTAGATCGACAGTGAAGGCGGCGCTGGTCATGCGGTTATAGGGTGAGAGTGGATCGAGGTCGGCATCCCGGTCGGATCGCATTCTAGCCGCGCCGGGCCTGGCGAAGCCCTCATTGCGGTTTCGTCGGCGGCTGCCGACGAATTCTGCGGCGCCAGGATGCGGCGCGATGTCGCCCGTTGGGCCTGCGCCGCTGTTCGGCTTGGAGGGCATATATTATGATAAGGCCCCATAGCGAGGCAAACCATGCGAATCATTCTGGCCGCTCCCCGCGGCTTCTGCGCTGGCGTGAACATGGCGATCGAAAGCCTGGAGCTGGCGATCAAGGTTTACGGCACGCCGGTCTACGTCTTTCACGAGATCGTCCACAACAAATACGTTGTCGAGCGGTTCCGCAACGAGGGGGCCGTATTCGTCGACTTTTTGGATGAAGTGCCGGAAGGAGCCACTCTGCTCTACTCGGCCCACGGCGTATCGCCCGAGGTGCGTCGGATCGCCGAAGAGCGGCGCTTGCGTACGATCGACGCCACTTGCCCACTAGTGACCAAAGTGCATCTGGAAGCGATCCGCTATGCCCGCGAAGGCTATACGATCCTACTGATCGGCCACGAAGGGCACGACGAAGTCATTGGCACGATGGGTGAGGCACCCGATTCGATCATATTGGTTGAGTCGCCCGAGGATGTTGATCGGCTGGAAGTTTCCGATCCCAACCGGTTGGCATATCTTACGCAGACCACGCTCTCGGTCGATGACGCGAACCGGATCATTGCCCGATTGCGCGCCAGATTTCCCACGATTGCCAATCCGCCCAAGGAAGATATCTGCTACGCCACGCAGAATCGCCAGGAGGCGGTCAAGCTGCTGTCGCACGATGCCGACTTGGTGTTGGTATTGGGGAGCCAGAACAGCTCGAACAGCCAGCGACTGGCCGAACTCGCGCGCGAAAGCGGCGTGAGGGCGTACCTGATCGACGGCTCGGCGGATATCGACGTTGCCTGGTTCGAAGGGAACGAGACTGTTTTGGTCACGGCCGGGGCCAGTGCCCCGGAACTGGTCGTCGAGGACTGCATCGAATTCCTGCGAAAGCGCTTCGGGGCCACGGTCGAGACGCGTACCGTGCGCGAAGAAGAGGTCTACTTTCCGTTGCCGCGCGAATTGCGTGTTCTGACGGCCCTCGACTAACTCCCGGTATCCGCTCGTTCTGGCTTCGACGGGCGTGCCCGCAATTGGACTCGGCCGCATCGGCATCGGAAGGATCCTCGTTTGGAAAGATTAACAAGGCCCGACGGCGCGGTGCGATCTTGACCGTGTAGCACGCGAGGCTTGCCATGCCGCGCGGAAGTTCTGAATCGCACGGGGGCGAAAGCTTGAGCAGTACAACTGTCCGTGGCGTGCAGAGGGTTTTCCGAAAGCTATGAAAATCGCGGACCTCGATTTTTATCTGCTCGACCCGGCCGGTGGCGGCGCAGACTCGCCGGAACGGACACTGCTGGTGCGGGTTGTCACGGCAGATGGTCGGGAAGGGTGGGGCGAATCACACTGCGTTTGGCGCGCCAGTGAATTGGCGCCACGGCGCGAAAGCCTGCTGCCCATCTTGGCGGGGCGGTCGGTGTCGGCCGTGGAAGAGCTGCTCGAGATGGAGGCCCTGGCGCCTCCGGCGCTACGGGCGGCGATTGAAATGGCCTGCTGGGACCTCATCGGCCGATTGTCACGGCAGCCGCTGTGCCGGATGTGGGGTGGGGAATATCGTCCGCGCGTTCCGCTGGCCATGCGGCTGCCTGTGGCCCCGCCCGAGCGCGCGGCGCCATTGTCGCGTGAGTTCGACGAGCGCGGATTTCATACTCAGATCGTTGTGGCGACCGGCAATCTGGAAGAGGATATGGCTGCTATTAGCGCCGTGCGCGACGCCGCGCCGGGGCGGATGAAGCTGCGCGTCGACGGCCGTGGCCGTTTTGCGGTCTCCGAGGCCCGTGAACTTTGCCGACGATTAGAGCGCACCGCCATCGAGATGTTGATCGATCCTTTGGATAGCGGCCTCGAAGGCGTTGCCGAGTTGGCGCGGCAGACTTCGGTGCCCCTGGCGATTTCGGCCGCCATTCGATCGCCGGCAGATATCTTGTCGCTCTGGCGTCGGGGAGCTGCGCCGCACTTGGTCATTGATATTGCCGTGGTGGGCGGGCTGTGGCCGGCGCGGCAATGTGCCATCGTGGCGGCGGCCACGCAATTGCCCGCCTCACTGCGCGGAGGGGCTGGCCTGGGCGTGGCGCTAGCCGGCATGCTGCAATTGGCCGCTGCGGTGCCGAATCTAGCGCTAGCGCATGAGTACGCGTCCTACCAACTGCACGAGGATGTGCTGCGCGATCGCTCGACCGTCGTTGATGGCACGGTGTCTATCGACCAAGGGCCTGGCCTGGGGGTGGAGATTGATCGCGCGCGGATCGAAAAGTACCTGGTAACGTAATCGGCACTTGCCGGTTCGGCATGCGGCTCTCGAAGCAGCAGCACGACAGCGGCCCCCTGCAACATGCGTTCCATGGCGTCTGGGCACGCATGTTCGTCGTTGCGAATTCAGATACTCATTGGCAAAAGTACAAGGACTCGCGGGACGGCGAGACTTTGGCAATCTCACGCTTGATCTCCGCCGCGACACAGCGGGCGAGCATCACGCGCCGCCAATATCCCGCCGCGCCGTACTCGGCGGCATATTTCGCGCGCACGCTCCGCCGTATTTCTTCGAGCCCGGCCTGAAACTCAGCGCTTCCGTATAGCCGGGTCTCTCCGTCCGGGACGAATCGCATTGTCATCGGCACGAGCCCACCCCTGCTCGAGCGGTCTGTCGAACCAGATGCGCTTGCTGCCACACCACTCTGTAATCAGCCAGAAGACATTCAGCCGCCGCGGGCTCGGCTAGCTCTGAATGTAGGTTTTCAGGTAATGATTCTCTAGAACGCACTGCTCGTGATGTGCTTTGACCAGGTCACCAATGGAAACCAGGCCGACGAGCTCACCGTGATCGACAATGGGCAAATGCCGCAGACGACGCTCGGTCATCAATTGCATCGTGTCCTCGATCGAATCACCGGGTGCGGCCGTGACGACGTCGGTCGTCATGGCGGCGGTAACGGGCGTCTCGTCGAGCGGGTCGCGCTGCGCGGCGCAGGCTCGCAGGATGTCGCGCTCGGTCACGATGCCGACCATACGACGACTTGCCTGCGACGGGTCCATGACGATCAATGAACCGCAGTTGCACTTGACGAGTTTTTTCACCACTTGATCCAGTGTGGCGGACTCGTCGATTGCAAAGATCTCTGTCCCCTTGACGTTGAGAATGTCATTTAACGTCATTGCGGATCCCTCGAAAAAGAAATGGGGCGTTGCGAAGTGTCCGACGACTTGCCCGCCTCTCTGGTCCGCTGCCGCGCGATCGTTCCTACGGAAGCATACTCCGGCACCATCTCCGGCGTCAAAAAAGTTTCCGTCCCAAGGGGGCGCGATAATAGGCACATCCGGAATTTATGAGAAGGATTGCTGGCTTGTGAAAAAAAGCACGAAGGCGCAGGCCCTCAATGCTCGAGGAAACAAACGTGCGATTAGACACTGACATCACTGCGCCGGCGTCTCCACGATCCGCAAGTTCCGAAACGACAGATCTGTCGTCGGATCGTGTCCCTGGATCGCGATCGTGCCCGGGTTGAGGCATTTTCCATCGCGCGGATTATCGCTGGGCGACCGTTCGTCGGTGAAATCGCTCACTTGGTAGCCATTCACCCACACAGCCATGTGATTTCCGGTGGCAACGATCGTTTTATGAAACCACACGAAGTCATCGGACACCACCCTGCGCGCCTTTTGCCGTCCGTAAATCGCTCCGGTGCCGAAGTCGATCGGCAGCGTCCGTTCGACGAGGAAGCCGTTATTGATCTGGCTTTCGTATCCCTGCCAGAACTTGCCCGGAACATTCCGAAAGAAAATGCCCGAGTTGAGGAACTTGCCATTCGAGAAGACATCCAGTTGCAAGACAAAATCGCGCCAATGGCCCTCGGTCTCGATGGCGCCGTTTCCCTTCTTGACATTCAAGTAACCCTCGGGAGTGACTGAGAAGACGCTTTTCTTATCGGGAAACACTTTCCACCCAGATAGGTCGCGGCCGTTGAAGATCGGCTGCAGACCCAGCGGCTTGAGCTTGATATTGCGGAAGGCGACCTGCCCTTTGTTCAACTGCAAGCCGATGTGGCCGCGCGCGAGAGGTTGCGGGTCGGTATAATCGAGCATCTGCCGGCCATCGACCGTGATGACGAAATGCCCTCCCTGGGCCGTGACTTCGAATGTTTGCCAATCGTCACTGTGCGCGTACTCTTTGGCTTTTTGGCGACCGACAAAACTGCCCGTGTAGAAAGGGCTGGTTTCCGGATCGGCGATGTTCAGTTCGTAGCAGTCCTTGGTGGGATCGGTGGGCACTTCCGGAGTCCGCAGAAAGACGCCGCTATTGGTTCCTCGCGGCGCGCGGAAATCAAGCCGCAAGGTGTAGTCGGCGAACTGACTGGTCGTCGCCAGTAATCCCGGTTCGCCCGCGGAGACGGTAATGGCGCCGTCGGCGACCTTCCAATCGGCCTTCTTGGCGGCATGCCATCCGAAATCGGTCGTGCCATCAAACAGCAGAATCCAACCCTCGTCCAATTCATGCGGCGAGAGGGTATTTGGCTCGGCTGCGGTGACCGTCATCGTGGAGACGAGAGTGATCGCAATTAACAGAACCAGTAGACGACGTGCTAAGTAGCGAGGCATGTGTGGCTCGGGTGGGAGATTGGTTGCGGGCTGTGCGTGCAAGCATTGTCCCAGCGTCGACCGGGACGGAGCCATTCTACATTGCCGGCGGATTGATTTCCTTGGTCCACGATCCCCCACGTTTCGGGTACGATAAAAAGATGGATGAAATCGTAAACTTCGCGGTCGCGATAAAACGCCTGGCAATCCAGGGGAGACGAATACGATCGCTTATGGATCAGATGTTGCCCGGCGACGGCTGCATAAAGCTGCTGATCGAAGGCGACCGGTTAGTCGCCATCGTTAGAGGCATGTTGCCTGAACACTCGCCGGCGGGTCGTTCCTCGCAGACGATCTCGAACCGCACTCGACATCGGCGCGTGAACAGGGTGCCAACGGGCAGATCCTTCCGGTTAGACTGACTGCTGATCAGCCGGCGCAGCGCGAAGGCTAGCACGCTGATCCCTGCACATGGCGATCAATGTCCCGACAAGCGCGCCGCCCAGCGCCAATGCCATGTCCTTCTGCGCGTCCCACATGTCACCCTGCTGGCCGTTGTACGCCTCGGCCGCGTCGGGCGACAATGCCAAGGCAATGAACCATTCGAGTAGTTCGTAGATCGTGCCGGACGCAACGATCATCCCAATGGCGATCACATGGGATGCAGCGCGCGACAGCGCCAGTCGTCTCTCCAAGAACTCACGGATGACGCCGACGAATAGCAAGCCGTAACAGAAATGCACCAATCGATCGTAATGGTTGCGACGCCAGCCTAATGAGACTGAGGGATCAAAGCCCAATAGCATCTGACTCCATTCATCGAACGGAACATTCGAATACAGGTACCGCGCACCCAGCAAATGGAGAAGTAAGAATGCCAAGGTGGCCGCGTAGCTATGCAAGCTGAGAGCCTGAAAGCGATCGATTACGATCAAGGCGCCGATGGCCAGGCCAGTGGGTATGTGCTGCAGGATGAGTTCTTGCGGGTACGGTGGATAGAGGCAGCTGACGACCCAAGTTGCGCAGAACAACCCGAACAGCCACCGCTTTACGATCCGCTGCCGCGCGGCGTCTGGTCTGCTGTCGGTTGAGTCCACCATGTGGCACTTCTGAAGTCAATCGAATTTGCGATTGAGCCTTCCAGAAGCACTGATGCTGCCGGACCAGAATATATTCCCAATATATTCGCTTTAATCGAGCAATGACTGGCTTTTGGCAGTCGGCAGATTTGCCAATGTCGCGGCGCGCTTGAACTACTTGCCCGCTTGCGCCGCGGACTTTTTGACGTGCTCTTTGCAAAATCGCACGATTAGCTGCGGCGCCTCTTTGGGGACGATGTGCCCGCCCGGATGGACGTAAGCGACAAAGGGAGTGTCAAACTTTGATGGATACAACGTGCAGAGCTTGGCCCACTCCTGGCCCGTGTCCGCACAACCGTCGGCGCGGCGGGCCATCGCCATCATCTGCTCTTGGGTGGCAAAAGTCGCGATGCGATCCTGTTGGCCAGCGATGTGCATCGCCGGTAGCGGGTGCGCCAAGGTGATGTCCGTTTTCGGCGCGGCGCACGGTACGACGGCGGCTAACAGCTCCGGGCGCGTGGCCCATAGCAGGTAAGTGAACGCGCCGCCGTTCGAGTGGCCGGTCGCATAAACACGGCTGTCGTCGACGGTCCACTTTTCGTGGAACGTCGCCAGCATGGCGTCGAAGAATTTCAGATCGCGATCCGCCTGATTACCCGGAGTACGTTGCCAGCCGAATCCTCTTCCTTCGCGGTCTACCGGGCTGGGTGTCCGCAGGCCTTGTGGATAGACGACGATTGCTTCAGGCCAGACCTCGTGCAGGTGAAACTCGCGATTCGCACCTTTCATGGTGCCGAAGTGGCCGTGAAAGACAAATACGACCGGCGCGCCCTCGGCGCTCTTCGTATCCGGCGCCGCTACCAGTGCCTCGCGCGCCGCGCCGTCGACCGTCCATTCGACGCGTTCGGGAATCGCTCCAAGTAAAGCCGCGAGTGAAAGCAGGACGGTATGCACTGCAAGGCCTCGACTTTGTCGGGTTAGAGCAGAATTACTCTGATGATTTTATTATAGCCGCGCCCGCCCCTGAGAGCCTGCCCGTGAGATAGGTCGCGATCCTAACGGGAATCGCGGCCAGCCCATTTACCGCCCCGGGGGGAATGCGGTGCGGATAACCCACAGCGATTTTGCAGTGATGCAGGATGCGGCCTGCGATTGGCCCGATATTTAGCGGACCTGGCCGGCGTTCGTTGCGGCAGGAGGAACCTCCGCCGCGTACAGATAGTCCATCACCCGCGGTTGATCCAGCGGCGTCAACTCGTACAGCACCAGGCCGTTCATCTTCTTGTGAAACAAGTGCAGTCCGGTGCCAGGGTCCAGTTGCGGTGGCTGTAGATCGGGCTCATCTCGGTCGACAAAGACCATCACCGGCGCCCCGTCGACCTTGGCCAGCATTGTGGTTGTGTAACGACTAAGGCCGCCAAAATAGGCCAGCCCGACCATGTGACTTCCTGGGGGCATGGCGGCCAGCAACAGACCCTGCCCCTGACGATCCTTGAAAGTCGATGCAAAGACGTGGTCGTCTTCGCAAACCCACGTCGGCTTGAAGCCTTCGGCGACTCGCGTGTGATAGATGACGTCCAAGGGTTTGACGGGGTCGTACACGGGTTGGCGATTAGCGGGCGCCAAGAATTGCCAGCCGACGACGGCCCAGGCGAGCATGGCTGCGGCGGCCGTGGAAATGATTACAATTGCGCGGCGCCGGCGAGGCATTTGCGACGAGATCTTTATCGTCTGCGCTCCGCCTTTCAGCAGCGCCGCAAAATCCACCGGGGCGACCGGGGGTTGCAGGTTGCGGCGAAGCGCGGCATCGATCTGTGCTTGCAATTGCACTTCGGCTTGCAACTCTCGGTTGCCAGCCAGATCGTGTGCGAACCGGGCGCGCGAGACTTCGTCGAGCGTACCGTCCAGGTAGGCGTCGAGGTTGCGCGGCTCAGGATTTTCGTGTGGACTGCTCATGTCGCGGGATTGTCGTCTGTCGGAACCAGGCACTCACCGTGGCGATTTCTCAAACGTTCGCGCATCGTTTGCCGTGCGCGATGCACGTGACTCATGACCGTGCCGGCCGGGATTTGCAATGTGTCGGAAATCTCGGCGTAGCTCAGTTGATGGACGGTACGTAGCAGCAAACAGGCCCTGGCGACTTCGCCGACCGATGCCAGTGCGTTCAAGACGTCGTCATCGAAAGCGGACTGTTGCATTACCAAGCGGCCGGTCCCGTCGACTGGCGAACGCGGGTCATCGCTGGTATGTGGGGACGCCACGGTGGCGCGATCGAGTGTTTGCGGATCGGTAGGAGCCGTGTTTTGGCGGCCGGTTTTTCGAACGTGATTCAGCGCGGTTAGTCGTACGATTTGCGACATCCAGGCAGCGAAGTTCGTGCCCTCATCGAATTCGTCAAGCTTGCGCAGCGCTACCAAGGCCGCTTCCTGAACTACGTCGTCGGCTTCCGTTCGGTCACCTGTAATGGCGGCCGCAATCAGCCAGAGTCGCTGATGCGATCCGGTGAGGCGCTCCGCAAAGGCGTGTTCGTCAAGCACTGCGAGTTGTCTGCAGCATGTCGTGTACTTCTCTCTGCCAGCCAAGCAATCGCATCCGAACTTCCCGCATCGCCGCGTTGTTGTCAGTCCGGCGGAGTTTGCATGTTTTCAGGCCGAACCCCCAAAGTCGTTTCGTGCCGCTGCGTGGCTGCTCGCGAGACGACCTGGTATTCGTTGGCCACACAACGCCGCCCCGGCCGCGATCGACAGTATTCCCGCGCCTGGACTTGCCGCCTTTTTTCCCTCGCAAACACATGTCGCGAGAGGATCATTTCCTTGCAGGAGAAACCGGCAAAATCGCGGATATATCGCCTGCGTGGGCGGGTGCGGTCCTGACGCCACAGCAACTGGCCATATTCGGGGGACGTGCCGACTCCAGCCAGAACATGGTACTCCGCATCCGAAAGTCGCACGGGGTCGCAGCACTAATTGCCGGTACTACTGATGGCCTCCCCCCCGTTGCGAGTCGAGAGAGCCTGGTAGGTGCTGTAGTCGATCGACGCCGGCAAAAACGCCACATGCCCGTCGGCGAAAAGAAAGTTCACGCCCGGCCCGTGCAAGCTGTAGAACTGGTTGATTTCGCTGGTGGGGCTATTCGGGCCGTTATTATTGCCCACGTGCCCCAGGACCATGCCGGAACTAGGTTTGAGGGTTTGGACCGCAATTTCCCCTTCGTCGGGATCGGGGAACAGGCTCGCTCCGGTTACGGCGCCCACCCAGGTCGCTTCGCCGAGCACGTAAGCGCGTTCCCCCACGGCAATGGTTTGAGACGTGCCGTCGACGATGTCCTGTAAGCGGATAGAGCTGTTACGAAAAAACAGGCCATCGCCCACGGGGGTCAGGTCATTACTCCCCATCACGCCCACGTACGGTGCAAATCCCACTTTGCAAATCAACCGCGTGGGATTGCCGTTAGTATCTAAAACTTCAGCAGGCCACCACTGCCACAGCAGCTCGTTCGCGGGACAGAGCAGTGTGGGGATGGTCTGGGTGACGACACTCGGAGCACGCTCAATCGGCACCGAAAAGTCGATCGCGTTCCAAACGGCACCCTGTTCCATGTACGGCAAGACGAGTGAGCACCAACCCCAACCCGGGCCAGTATCGGCGCCACTCGGTCCCACGCCGGTTAGATAGCCGGACGGAAACGTGCCAAAACTATCGTGATAGTTGGTTAGCGCCAGGCCAATCTGTTTGAGATTGTTCGCGCACTGCGTCCGGCGAGCGGCGGTGCGGGCGGCCTGGACGGCGGGCAAAAGCAACGAGACAAGGATCCCCACGATCGTGATAACCACCAGCAGTTCGACGATCGTGAACCCCTGCGGCGCCCCTCCGCAGCGTGTTAATTCGCTCCTGGAATTGCGGCGCGTTGCCAGTGCGTAACGCTTTTGCTTACATGGGTTTAGATGTGTCGCACTACACATGACCGCGACTCACGCTATAAGACGCCCGTTGCGTCGGCCGGAGCCTCCCCAGCTCGACTCACCGACTCGCATCTGTAGGGTACGCGGCGTACATGGAACTGGATGCAACCAGAAGATTACAAAAGCGTAATATTTCTATAGTTCAGGGAGTGGCTTCGTCGGCGACTGCCAGCAACTTCCGCAACGAGCGAATCCCCAACAGAATCCGGGTTTTTGCCGTTCCCAAGGGTATCGCCTGCTGCTCGGCGATCTCCTGATGGGTCAGGCCTGTGAAGTAAGACAGCAGAATCGCCGTGCGTTGTTCGCTGGGGAGCTTAGCGAGAGCCAGATGCACGTTTTCGGCCGATTCGCGCTTGGTCAGGTTGGCTAGGGGGTCGAATGCGGGTGCCTCGGTTTGCATGAGCGAGCCCGTTGCATCCGGGCGCTTGCGGCGAATGTAGTCGAGCAGTCGCGATCGCGCGATCAGCATCAACCAGACCTCGGGACTCGATCGCTCGGGCGCATAACGCGCGGCCGTACGCCACACCTGGTGAAAGGTCTCTTGCAGCACGTCCTCGGCATCGGCGCGGTGGCGCAAGCTACGAGTCAATATCCCTAACACGCGCGGGGCGTGTCGATCGAAGAAAATCGTATAGGCAAGCCGATTGCCAGTCACGATTTGCTCGAGCAGGTACTCGTCGTACAGGCGACGATCTTCGGCGTTACGCGGCAAGTCACTGACGACGATGTCGGTCCGACCGGGTTTCAACTCCTGGGGGCCAACCACACCCGACTCCTCGGGACGATCCGGGCGGGCAGAACCGGTCCAGTCCCCGGTTGGTCTGCACAAGCCGATCGTCGGCGACATTCTTGACACCGTCATGAATCCACACGCTGAAACAGGACGTATTCCTTGTGGCTGCCCCCCGCTCTGGTGTTACGCCCTCGGGGTGCTCTAGTGCACAAGCGCGAGCGTTGCACTACACACATGTCGCAAGACGCAAGGTTTCTTGCATCTTTCTGGCCGGCCGGCATTCTCCGCCTGCCAAACTCTACCCGCGATTGATCAGACGCCCCCTTGGCGCAGAAGTTGCCTCCGACGCCGACCTCGACTTGCACAGGGGACACTTTGGGGTCACCCGCGGTGTCCCTCGCTGGGCTCAGCACGATTGCTGGTAGCGAGGATTCTGTCCGCGCGAAACGTAGACGGTGATTTAGTTGCGCGGCGAAGGCGTGCCTGCCCCGAGCTTGGCAAGGCCCCTAAATGCAAGAAGCAACGCACCCGTCGAAGGCGGCCCCAATCTGAGCCTGCCGCCGTCCGTCGGGCCGGTGCGACGCCAGGCGTTGACTCAGGGGGCGAGCGGTACTGTCGCGATGGCGACGCGGGAGTCCAAGGTCTCGATGTACCTCTTAACCGACGGCGCGGCCAGCCACACCAGCGCGAGAATGCCGACCACGAACGGCACGACGCCCGCGCACGTCAGAATGGCGCAGATTTCGACGATGGCCAGCTTCTGAAGAGATTCAGAGAACCGGGGTCGCGCACTCAGCAAATTGGCAGCCGAGACTATTTCGAGTACCCCCAGCGGAATGAGCGCTAGCGGCAGTACAAAAACGAAGAGCGCCAAGCCGAGCACTATATTGAGAATTCCCGAGCTCAAACGCAGAACGCCCACGGTCGTGACTTGCCACGGCTTGACCGTTGCATGCGGCCCGACGTACGTCAGGGTTTTACTGGTCGCCGCATTTTGCCCTTCCGGCGGCTGATCCGCAAAGGCTTGCGCATGCATTTCGGCCGTCGGCATCTGGAATTGTTTGTCGCAAAACGGACAAGCGACGACCTGGCTTTCAACATTGCCATCGTCCAATAAATGGCCCTGACAATGGGGACAGGCGACGAACCTTGTTTCGGTCATGGCGATCCAATCCTCCACACGGACGCCCCGAATTCCTGCGCGCCATGGGGAAGGCATCCGTGGTCTTGCCACAAGGCGGTCATCGGGTATTCGTCTGCAACGCCCAATTCTTAGAGCTTGGATTCTTAGCAAATAGTCCCGTGCTGTCGTCGGGGGATCAAGTGGCCCCGAGCAGTGCCAAGCGGACGAGATTCAATGCTTGCTTAGCCGCGCGCGTGGTAAGGATGTCGGGGCTGCCGAAGTGCGGCACCGATCGTGGAATGACTTCGGTGGCCGACGCTAACGCGATAAACAGTCGTTGGGGCGTCGTCTCCTTCGTGGCCGGTAGGGGAAACTGACTCACTGCTAGCGCTAGATCCGTTCCCAAGCGTTCGCGGCAGCCGCGGGCCATTGCTTCCACGACCTCGGCGCTGACCGGTGTGTGCTCGGTGATGAACTCCGCAGGCACTCCCAATAATCGTGTCAAAGACGATTGATTGGGGGCAATCAGCCCACCTACGAAGTGCTGTCCCTCGGGCGAGGCTTCATGTAGCCGATGCGCCACGAGCCCGCCGGTACCCCATTCGACAGTGGCCAGCGTCAGCCGGCGCTGCTCGAGGAGTCGCATTACGACATCTTCCAACTCGTCGTCCTCTTCGCCGAAGACGACGTTGCCCAAACAGTCGTAGATCGTGGCCACGGTGGGCTCCATCTGGGTGCGGCATTCAGCATCGCTTGCACCCTGCGCGGTGATGCGTAGCGTGATCGTCGCCGCGCTGACCGTGATGCCGACGCTGGGAGAGCGGCCACGGCGGATCATGTCGGGCAGACGCCCTTCGAGTTCACTTTCGCTGAGCCCGAAGCACTTGATGCGCCGATGGCGGATGACTTGCGGCGCGCCCGATAGATTTGCCAGTTCGGGACCGACGGTGTCGGCCCACATGCGAAACATCTCGGAGGGGACGCCTGGCAGCGCGTACACGCGACATGGTCGGCCCGTGACGCGTGGTACTTCCAGCGCGATGCCGGGGGCCGTGCCGGTTGGGTTGGGGATCATATGGCTGCCGGCCGGGAATAATGCCTGCACCGTATTCTTCTCGGGCATGGTGCGGCCAAATCGTGCGAACAGGGCGCGAATGTGCTCGACAACGTCTTCGCGCAGCACAAGTTCGCTGTTGGTGAGCTGGGCCAGAACCTCGCGCGTCAGATCGTCGGCCGTGGGACCTAATCCACCGGAGGCCACGACGACGTCGGCGCGCTCGGCTGCCTCACGAAAGACGCGAACATTGGCCGCCAGGTCGTCGGCGACGGTCGTGTGGTACAGCACGCGGATGCCGACTTCGCCCAGCCGCTCGCTGAGCCATTGAGTATTGGTGTCCAGTCGTTGGCCACTGGTGAGTTCGTCGCCGATCGAGATAACTTCCGCATCCATGTACATTCCTCTGCTGTGAGCTTGCGGACCGACGGCGCGGCTCTCGCCGGGCGCCGCATGGGCACTATTCTGGCAGGAAAACAAGCGTCGTCCAGCCAAGGCCCCTCGTCCTGCGCCGTATCCTTTCCGTATGATGACAACGCGCGAGCGCCACGACGCCGCCAGGTGAGAATCGAGAGTCCATGATGAACAAGCGCGAGCCGATGCCGGAACATAGCCACGAGCATCACGACCAGGGCCACGATCCGCGCAGCGGCCAAAACCTCTCCGATCACGGTCCGTCGTTGGACGAACACGCGCTAGTCGAATCTCCGTCGCACGACCACGGTTCGAACACGTCGGACATTGGCCAGGCCCGCGATCCAGTGTGCGGTATGACGGTCGAGCGGGCCAAAACGCCGTACAAGCATGTGCATGCGGGTGAGACCTATTACTTCTGCTCGGCGGGATGTGTGAAAAAATTTCAGGCCGATCCCGCGAAATACGTCGCGGGGGCCATCGAGACAGCTGCCGCAGGCTTGGTGCAGATTGGCCAAGCGGGGGCTGGACCAGCGCCGTCCGCTGTGCGGGGCGCCTCCGGTTCTCCGGCGGCCGGAAGCGGCGCGGCGCAAGGTGTCCCCTATACCTGCCCGATGCACCCTCAAGTGCGGAAAATGGGCCCGGGCTCGTGCCCCATCTGCGGCATGGCACTGGAGCCGGTCGACGTCACGCAGGCCGAGGAAGACAATTCCGAACTGATCGATATGCAACGCAGGTTGTGGGTCTGCCTGGCACTGACGATCCCTGTGTTTGTGGTAGCGATGGGCGAGATGGTCGCCGCCGAGCAATTCGCGCACTGGCTGCCGGGCGGGGCATCGGCCTGGCTGCAACTGGCGCTAGCGACACCTGTGGTGTTATGGGGAGGTTGGCCATTTTTTGTGCGGGGTTGGACGTCGCTGGTCACGCGCCAGTTGAACATGTTTACGCTCATTGCGCTGGGTGTCGGAGTCGCTTATTTAGAGAGCATCGTGGCGACGCTCGCGCCCGACGTGTTTCCGGAATCGTTTCGCGGGCATGGCGGACAGGTGGGAACGTACTTCGAATCGGCAGCCGTGATCATCACGCTGGTGCTCTTTGGCCAGGTGCTAGAGCTACGGGCGCGAAGCCAAACGTCGAGCGCCATTCGCGGGCTGCTGGGGCTCGCTCCGCGCAGCGCGCGCCACCTCAGTGACGATGGCACCGAGCATGACGTGCCACTCGAAGAGGTACAGCCCGGTGATCGACTACGTGTGCGACCCGGCGAAAAAGTGCCAGTCGACGGAGTCGTCGTCGAAGGCACTAGTTATGTCGACGAATCGATGATCACAGGCGAGCCGGTTCCAGTGGCAAAGAAAACCGGCGAGCGGGTCACGGGCGGCACTGTGAATGGTACCGGCGCTTTGGTCATGCGGGCCGAGCGCGTGGGGCGCGACACGTTGCTTGCGCAGATCGTGCAAATGGTAAGCGAGGCGCAGCGTAGCCGGGCGCCGATTCAACTATTGGCCGATGTCGTGGCGGGTTACTTCGTGCCGGCCGTGGTTGCGGTTGCCATCGCGACCTTCGCTGTCTGGAGTCTGGTCGGGCCCGAGCCGCGCCTGGCATACGCCTTGGTCAATGCCGTGGCGGTGCTGATTATCGCTTGTCCGTGCGCACTAGGATTGGCGACGCCGATGTCGATCATGGTGGGAACAGGACGCGGCGCCGCGGCGGGCGTGCTCGTGCGTCGCGCCGAGGCGCTGGAACGGCTCGAGAAGGTCGATACGTTGGTCCTGGATAAAACCGGCACACTGACCGAGGGGAAGCCGCGGCTGGCCAATGTCATGCCGGCTGACGAGTTTTCTGAAGACGAAGTACTGCGCCTGGCGGCCAGCTTGGAAACGGCCAGCGAGCATCCGTTGGCCACGGCCGTTGTCGCCGCGGCGCGCGAACGCGGCCTGAGGATTGTTCCGGCTGTAGATTTTCAATCCGTGACAGGGCAGGGCGTGTCAGGGACGGTCGAGGGGCACACGCTCAAACTGGGAAACCAAACGCTCTTATCCACAGCGAACGTCGATACCGCGGCGCTCACGGCGCGGGCCGAAGAGCTGCGACGACGCGGACAGACCGTGATGTTTCTTGCGGTCGATGGACGCGCGGCGGGACTGATTGGCGTGGCCGATCCGATCAAGGAATCGACTCCCGAGGCGATCAGCACTCTACGATCCGCAGGTCTGCGCGTTGTGATGCTCACCGGAGACAGCCGCGTCACGGCCGAGGCGGTCGCGGGCCAACTAGGGCTCGACGAGATCCATGCCGAAGTACAACCACAACAAAAAAATGCCATCATCCGCCGATTGCAACAGGAAGGGCGCATTGTCGCGATGGCAGGTGATGGAGTGAACGACGCACCGGCCTTGGCGCAGGCCGATGTGGGCATTGCCATGGGTACCGGAACGGACGTAGCCATCGAGAGCGCCGGCATCACGCTTTTGAAGGGGGACCTGCGTGGCATCGTCCGGGCCCGTCGACTGAGCCATGCCACCATGCGCAATATCCGCGAGAACCTGTTCTTCGCCTTCATCTACAACGGCGTAGGAGTACCGATCGCGGCGGGTGTGCTCTACCCGGTGTTCGGGTTGCTTTTGAGCCCCATGATCGCCGCGGCCGCCATGAGCTTCAGCTCGGTCTCGGTGATTGCCAATGCCTTGCGATTGCGACGGGTGAAGTTGTAGCACGTTGTCGGTGCCACTGCGGATTTGGCGCTGCCGGCAGTGTCCGACCGAGAACGATCTGTTTAGCCAACCGAAATCGAGCTGCGCTTGATGACTATGAATCTCTCTCGTCCTGCCTGGAGATTGCCGCGTGGCGTGACGCGGGGTCTGTGGGAGCACGCGCAAATCGAGCATTCTGCGGGCGCGTATGACGAGCGCTTTTCTCATCGCGCTTCGGTCGAACTCGACGAGGCTGTGCTGGACGAGTACTTACGGCCGCCGGGCTTGCTGATCGACCTGGGTTGCGGCACGGGCAGGTTGACGATTCCGCTCGCGCGGCGTGGATTTCGTTGCGTGGCCGTCGATCTGTCGCTGCCGTCGCTAATGACTGTGGGCCAGAACGCCGCGGCTGAGAGCCTTCCGGTCGATCGGTTGCTGGTAAACCTCGTCGAACTTGATTGCCTACGTGACGGATCGGCCGACTACTGCATTTCGATGTACAGCACGCTGGGGATGATCCGCGGCCGCGATAATCGGCTGCAATTCTTGCGGCATGTGAGGCGCATTCTCAAGCCGGGCGGAACGTTCGTCGTCCATGTACACAATCGCTGGTACAACATCTTTCAGCCGCAGAGCCGCTGGTGGTTCGTGACGAACCTGTTGCGCAGTATGCGTCGCGCCGATGTCGAAGCCGGTGACAAATTCTTCGACTATCAGGGCGTGCCCAACATGTTTCTGCACGTTTTCACGCGGAACGAACTCGTGGCCGATTTGAACAGTGTGGGATTTCACGTCGAGCGACTGATTCCGCTCTCGATCGAACGCACCGATACGCTACGCTGGCCGTGGCTATGGGGGTGGCTGCGGGCCGGCGGCTGGATCGGGATCTGTAGGTAAGAGATGTACCGCCAAGTCGAGCGCAAACCAAGGCCGGGCGACTTTTGCAAGACGTCCGGCCAGAGGGCGGGAGCGGGTGGGACGGGTTTCACAGGAGCGGCGTTACTCCCTCATCCCACCCAACTCCCCAGTTCGTTAGCCACGCTACATTTGGTCGCCTTGGCCATGCTCTATCGCTATTTGCGTGGCCTCAGGTCGCTGGCTGGACTGCGACGCGATCGAGGCTTGTGGCGTTGTTGTCGCGGTTTGTCTCGTTGACCTCGCCGCGGCTATCGACGAACACGAACAGCTTTGAGAATTCGCTGTGCGAGTCGGTGCCCATCTCGAAGGCCTTGGCCGGCAACCGTAGGTCGACGTAGGTCACGTCACCTGTCCCTATTGTGGTGATACGGCTCTCGGTCATCGGCAGATTGGCGGTCAGGTTCGAATCGTCGGCTGCTATCACCGCAACATTGAACTCGTGATCCACCGCTACCGAGCCCGCGTTGCGGAATGCGACGCGATAGCGCGGGCCGATCAGTTGCGAGGCGTCGCCGTTGTCCAGCATTCGCACGTCGACCAATTGCAGGTCAACGCCTGGTACGATCACGGCGGGTGTAGCGCTATTCGTGGCAATGGCCGGCGGTGCGGCGACGGTTGCCGCAGGCGAGCTATCGACCACGGACGTAGTGCCGGCAGCGGGGTAGTTCGATCCGTTGTAGCAACCGGCGTATCCACCATTGCCGCCGAATCCGCCGTAACCACCGAAGCCATACAGGTACGGGAACAAGCCAAAGTAACCAAACGGACTCCAGCAGTGTCCAGGGTAGGGCGAGCAGCCCCCCTTCGGATTATTGATCACTGGTCCGTGGCCGCTATTGCCGCCCGATGAAATCTGCACTGGGCTTTTCGGCAGTTGGCCAACTTTGTTGGCGCCGGCCTTATCGATGATCGCGCCTGAGGCTGGACTTCCGATCTTAGTCGTGGCCGAAACCTTCGCGATGGAATTCTGACCATTCAAGTTGCTGAGGATCTTGGCCGGTTGACTCGAGGTACCCGACGAAGTGGGGGTGTTGACTTTGAGAGTGTTCAGCTTCGAGTTGCTGAGCGAATTGGTGTTCAGTTTGGTGGTTCGCAGCTGAGCCGAGTTGTAGTTTTTCGAACTCAAGCTGTTGCCGCTCTTGAAGCTACGGGCCGACATGCCGCTGCTGCCCGCTCGTCCCATGCCGCCACCATTGCCTCCGCCACTGCCGCCACCGCCACCACCACCATGTGCCATCGCTGTGTTGGCAGCCGACAGAGTCAAGCCAGCGATGGCCGCGATCGTTACGAACCACTTCGAGTTTTTCAGCTGCGTGTACATCGTTTCCTCCGAAGATCGCCTTAGTTCGAGCGGCCGTGTAACCGTCTAAGATGGCTAAGCGCAGGCCGAGCCGGAGTGTTACAGAGGAAAACAGGCAGGCCGGCAAATGGGCGTCAGAGGTCCGTTTGTACGGATATTTGCCGGCCAACGGCCGGATGGCCCTCAGGCAGCGCCGGCCGGAATGGGCAGACCGGAATGCGCTCGCTCCGGGCACGTCCAGCGCCCGACAAGCATTGAGTCAGCTACCGTTCGAGCGCTCGTAGAGAGGTGTCGACCGCGGCCGCTGGCAGCACCTTGGGAACCGGCGCCGGAAACTCATTCGAACGGGTCGTGGCAGGATCCTCGTCGACGGCGGCCTGGCCGAAATCATAGATGCGATAGGTCTTCGTATGCCGCAAGCCCGACTTGCGCATCCCGCCGATCGCCAGCGTATTGGATTCCGAGATCCAGGAAAATTCTCCTTCCTGAAATCCTAAGTCGAGCGCCCGTGGCAGTAACGCCCGCAAGAGTACCAGCCCCAATCCCCACCGCTGGTATTCCGGCAGCACGGTCAACGACAGGACACAGAAACGATTCAGACCCCGTCTAGATAGTAGGCGGAGGAAGCCGAAGGGGAACAGCCGACCATTGATTTGTTTGATACGCGGATTGTAGTCTGGTACCCCGATCGCGATGCCCGCGGCTTTGCCTTCGACCTCGGCCACCAACGCAAAGCGCGGGTCCATCAAGAACCGTAGCGACCCTACCAGGTCTTGCAACTCTGGCCGCGTGAGTGGCACGAAGCCCCACATGCCATCCAGAGAACGATTGAACAGATCGAGAAACAAGTCGATATCCCCGCCATGGGACGAGGTATTCATGGGCCGGATGACAGGATTCCAGCGCGCTTCGACCTGGTCGATCAGCGGGTTCAGGCGCTCTTGAAACTTGGGCAACTCGTCCTTGTAACCGACGAACGCCAGCAAGTCGTGCGCTTTTTGAAAGCCATAATCTGCCAACAAGTCGCAATAATACGCCGGATTATACGGCAGCGAAAATGTTGGCGAACTATCGAATCCGTTGATGAGCATGCCGCTGACGTAGTTCATGGATGGATTCACCGGACCGCGCAAGCCGAACGCGCCCTGCGATTCGAGCCAATCGCGAGCCGCATCGAACAGCCCACGCGACACCGCCGCGTCGTTGATCGATTCGAAGAAACCGAAGAAGCCGCGCCGCTCTCGATAGGTCGCGTTGTGCGCGTGATTGACGATCGCCGCAATTCGTCCGACAACGTCACGCCCCCGTCTGGCGAGAAAGGTCTGTACCTCGGCCGTGGCAAGAAATGGGTGAAGACGATATCCCAGCAAGCCGGGTTGGGCAGACCGAATCGGCGGAATCCACAATGGATCGTCGCGGTAAAGCGACCAGGGGAATTGCAGGAATCGGCGTCGATCGAACCACGACGCGACTGGATGTACGCGAACGTTGGCCATGCCGTCGACTGTGGGGTGTGACGAGGAGAGGCAATATTGATGCTACGTGAAGTATTGCCCCCGCGACACCAAAAATAAGGCATTTGGCAATATTGCAAGTTTGGGCGGCATCGGCCGGGTCGCCGCCCAGGCAAGAGAGCAATGTCGGCTGAGCGGTGGGCTCTCAACTAGGCCGGGCGTTGACCATCAGTTGCGCTAGCAACAGGGTCTCTGACGATCGCTCCGGTTGTGATACCACTGAAAGATCAATCGCTGGCACGTCGCGGCAGATTCATGCGCGACTGTGCCATTTTCCCGCCAAAGGCTGCCATAGAGATAAAGACAATTCGGGCGCGAGAATCCGCGGCCAGACGTGGACCCCGTCTTCGGTCAAGGGGCCGATAACCGGCACTGCCCGGCAGGGTAGTTTCGGGTATAATTCTGCCAGTGCGACAAGCTTGCGCCTCGTACCAGAGGCGCGGCGAGCGACAACCGGGGGCGAACAGGGTTCGACCGGACAGCTTGAAGCGCACGCGGCGTGCCGTGGTTGGTCAGTTGGCCACGTAAATAGCTGACCACTATCTTCAATTGCCGAAGATACCTTTGCTTTGGCTGCCTAGAGATAGGCTGCCCCGACTGCGGGCTTTTGTCGGAGAGGCCCAAAAGTTGGTCACCAATTCCGAACCGCCTTGGATCAACGTTGGGAACGTCCGAGGTTAAAAAAGTGCTCGACTAGCCTGCGCGACACCCAGCCGGTTGGGGGCGCAAGGGCGAAGGCTTAAATGAACCGGCTACGCACGTAGAAGCTGGCGTGGAAATGTTACGGGACGCGGGTTCGATTCCCGCCGCCTCCATTCTGTAAGCCATTGAAGGACAACGAGTTGCCGGAATCGACTTCCGGCGTGGCAGCATCTGGGCAGCGCCGTCATGACTCTGCCAGTCCTTCAATGGCATCGGATGTCGCCGCTCCGGCGATTCTGTGCCATCCCCAAAGTGTCTCGTTACCGCCCGACCTTGCGCGAGTTGCGGACTCTTGGCCGGCCCTTCCGCCTCATATTCGCGAGGCGATTCTCACGCTTTGTGATGCCGGTTTGCGGTCTAGCGTAGCCATTTCACCGGTAGCGAGTTGTCCTCATGCGGCGCCGGCTTCTCCGACGCGCAGCGATCTTGAAGAGGTCGCACATCGCACTGCCAAAGAGTGCCGGCATATTGTGCAGGCGTGTATACGCGAGGAGGAATGGCAGGACGCCGATCAAGAGTTCTTCGAGGTGATCGCAGATGGAATCGCCGAGCTGACGAGTTCAATCGAAGTCGAAGGTTGGGATGCGGACTAAACAAGCATCGGGACGACAGGACGGTTATTGAACTTTTTCTGGGGGCACTCGCCTGTCCGGCTCGTTTTCGCGTTAGAGTCGATCCCAGACTCGTTCCAACAGTTGTCGTTCAACGGACAACCAATCGTCGAGGTCATGGCCATGCGTTCCGCCTTCACGGTCCCATCTGAAATAAGCATCAAGGCGAATCTCGTCTTTGGTCGGCATGGATGCAAGAAGCCGTGCCGTTGAGATTTGCTTCTTCGTTGAGCCAAAAAGCCACCTGCACATCTCGGCCATGTCGCCTGACGTTTCGTCGCTGGCAAGGGCGTCAGCGTAGTGCAGTAGTGCCAAATACTCCAGGTCCAGTTTCGTGTTGGAGAACTTCCTGCCCGCTTCTTCGGTGAGGCCGTACTTCTGAAGGAAAATCCCGATCAGGGCCAGCTTGACTCGTGCATTGTGGAATGCAAACCATTCCGAATCGATTCGGTTCGCCGCGTCCGGGATGTGATTTTCTGGCGAATCGGTATTACCATAGCAGGCCCGAATCGCCCAAATGAGGTGTTTGCCGTCCAGATTGTCTCGAACTCTGGCGGCAAGATCATCCTTCGACAGCTTCGAAAGACCGACGCTTCGACCGGCATCGGCGATCATGTCGCCAAATGCACGCGCCATCGGTGTAACCTTCTCCAACGTGTCGATCTCTCGCTGTTGACGGGAGTCTTCAACGAGCTCCTTCAGATTGCCGGGCACGTATGCCTGACCTGATCGAAACCAAGCTCGAAGCCTTTGGGTTGCCTCCCAATCTTCCGGCCCGTTTACGGGGGCATTGTTAGCGACCTCTCGCCGAAGCAGCTCAGAGGAGTGGAACCACAAATGCAGGCGATCTGCAAAGGGGAACAACTTCCTCTGGATTGATGGCCAGAGATTGGCGAGGCGACTGTCAGAGCAAAGTTCGTAAATCAAAGTGTCGATCAGGACGAACTCGCAGCCGCATCGAGCCAACGCACAGAGACGGGGCGTGGTGCGGTCTTCGCTCTGCAAGAAGTTCTTGTCGAAGATCACGAGTCTCGACCGAACCGCCGCCGAGAACTCCTGGACGGCGGGATCGCTAATGTCAAGCTCTACGAGCTTCGCGGCGATCGTGCTAACATATTCGGCACACCTGCCGCTCGTTCCAATCGCCGACCGGGCCATCCGAGCCAGTTGAGCCGGTGACTTGTCACGGATTAGATTCGGGCCAACATAGCGCGGAATGATGGCTTGAGCATGCGTTCCACACTCAATGATAATCTCCTGCTCTTCAAGCTGAAAATTGCGGCCTTCCCGATCCCGGAGCACGGCCATAACGACCTGGCGCTTCTCCTCCGGGAACTCGAATGCGAATCCGACACAGGTGCCCTCCGGGTCCGCAGTGATGTTCAGCGTCGGACCGGGTACCCGTTTTGTGCCCCAGTTGCGAACGGAGGCCTTATTGAAGATGCGACGAAACCCTTGCAGGGTGGCTTTGAGCGTGCGGAGGCACTCGCACTGAGAATGCCAACCGTCCCACATCAGCGAGCCGTACCCGAAAACCCACATCGACCCCTCCGCGGCTAGGAAGCTCCACACCAATTGATTATACGACCGTCACTACTTGACAAGAGCTTGCTCATAGATGTCGGTCAAGATGAAGGTGGAGCCGCATTCCCGGAGGCTACGGAGCCTCCGGCATGCCCTGCCTTCGGCTTGCAGAAAGCTCTTGTCGAGCATCACCTTGCGACTTTTCCCGGTCATTCTCTCAACACCGTCCTTGGTTGAATTGGATCGCTCATGGGAAGAGCGGCTCAAGATTTCGTGTTGCGCGGCGGGCTAATGGTCCTGATTGCGTGTTCAATTGCTTGTAAGATGGCTGTACGAAATGGTCAGCAGCTCAAGAGATGGCCGCGGCGGCGCGCCGCGGCCCGGTCCAAATTGCGGAGGCTCTCATGCCCAGCAAGCTACCGAGACGGCGAGATGCCGGGAATCTCGTCCCGACTAATCCAGCAACAATCGTCCCGATGGACCAACGCGCCGCATTAATTCTCGGCGGGGCGCACATCGCGCACGGCACTGTCCAGGCAGGAGCGCAAGTCACTTCAGCGGCAGTGACGGCAACAGGGCGAGTCCTGGAAGCTTCGATCCAATCCTTCAGCCAATGCTTTTGCGCATTCATGGAATATGCACGAGAGCGAGAGATCACAGCGCGGGTTGTGGCTCAAGAGCAGGCAGCAACCGAGCGCGTCCGAATATGGTCAGCAGCCGTCATCGCGGAGGCAGAGGCCAGGACCGAAGAGGTCCGAATTCAGGCGAGCCTGGTCCTGGCAACAATCGAGGACCGCAGAGATCAAAGGGGTTCCAAGCTGGAGGTAATCCAGGGGTTCATGAGCGCGTATCAGCGCTGGAACACCATGCTGACGGAAGCGTTGGCCAGTCGCGCGGATCGGATGCCCTTGGACGAGCGGGAACTGTTGCAGCAGCACATCGAACGGCTGTTGCAGCGATCGCGGGAAATGGAACACGCCATTACATCCATCGCCGTGACGCTATGACGGCGCAAGCGGAGCCGCGCGAGGGTATCCTGCATGTCCATTGGGTCGCTCATTATCGGCGGCGGAACACTGGTTGTTGCTGCCGAAATCGCAACTTGGTGCTTCAAGGCCGCCGCCAAGAGTGAGCGTCAGTACCGCCGCGATTTCGTCCGTACCGAGCGTGCCGAACGCCGAGAGATCGAGCGCGAGACCCGACTGCAACTTGCGCAGGAGGCATACGAGCAGCGTGGCGCGTGGCTGGACATGCTATCTGAGTACATGGATGCGGTATGGGAAATGAGGGGCCGCACTCGAGAGTTGCGTTCGCAGTTTCAAGAAATCGTCCGGGCCAACTTAACGCTGATTAAAACCTCTCCGCTCACGTTTCAACAGCAGGAGGCGATCCGCGACTGCATCTTTCACCTGGAGCGGGGCATCGCGAGGCTCCAGGCGTATTCTGGCCCGTACCTGCAAGCCTTCGTATCCGACATCAAGAACGCGAAACGGGCGGCACTCGGAAACACGTTCATCGAGCCGGGGATGCCGGACGCTGTACTGCCCGACGTATTCCCCGTCGTAGGCGACAACCTCAGACTCTCGCCCGAAGAAACCCAGGCGCTGCTGCGGACCGGCGAGGTGGAACTCGGCTGCGGCCAGCTCGGGCGACTCTCAAGGATACCGGCTTCGGTTGGTTCCACCAGCGAGGTCGATGCGTTCGTAGAGGACTACGACCGCGACTCCTATTGCTGGCGGTTGAGCCTCGCGAAAGGGGCTATTGCCTCTGCCAGCGCCTCGCACGCGGCGGGAGTCATTGAAGCCACGTTGCTCTCTCAATCGAAAGGCGGGTTCCGGGCTGCGTGGCACTCGCCGTTCGGCGAGTCGGTCGAACTCTTTATGCCGTTCGCACTGGCCGAACCCGCCATGCGTGGTGCCCCGTTCGGCACGCGGCTACCGGTCTTTGTCCATCAGACGGACTATCGAACACGCCGGATCGTAGTCGGGCAGCGGCAGCCGTCGCCCCCGGACGACTTGGGCGATACCGTCCTCGTGGAAGTGGCCTCGCCGGACATTCGGATCACGGTTGAGAGGGCGCTTAGCGTCTCCCCATCAACCTTCTGGCTGATCGAAGGGCCGGTGACCATCGGCTGCGGCGATGCCACGCTTCGCATGCGCGTTGCCACTGGGGAAGAGTTCTCCGTTATCGCAGATGACAGGCGCGGCGTTCTCCGATTCGCGGAACAGATCGGCTGCCGCCTGGGCAACGTGGACGGTGCGCTCTGCCGCAGTTACGTCGGCCTGCGCTTCGCAGACCGGACCGGTGCGGCTTCGGAGCCTGGACGGCTGAGAGCCGACGAGTTCCTGGCCCGAATAAGGAGTCGCCTGGACGAGCAAGAAGAGCTTCAGCGCGTATTCCGGGAGGAGTCCCTGGAAACGCG
>DASXEJ010000239.1 GCA_036490175.1 Pirellulales bacterium
TCGACCGCGCGACCGACTCGCCGGCGGCATTTCGCCAATGGTGTCTCAGCCTGCACCAGCTCCGGGCCGTCGAAGCCGTGGCCGTCGCCCGAGCAACTGAGCAGCCCATCGGCAAGCCGCCGCTGGGTTTCCGCTGGGCCGGTCGACGCGGCCGCCGCCGGCTTGTTCCCAATCCGGCCGAACTCGAAGTGATGCGAGAGGCCTTCGAGCTTCGTAGCCGCGGGCTGAGCCGCACAGAAGTGGCGACGTTTCTCATGTTGGCGGGCAAGCGGTGGCCACGGACACGGCGCGAATTAAGTCCGTCCCACGCCCGTCGCGCGATTGCTGCTTATGCCGCACTGCTCGAACGCGGCGTGTTGGCCCCGACGTAGGAGTCTTGAGGTCGCGGGCAGGCCGGAACGGTCAGGATCCGGAGAGCTTCTGACTGGCCAGCACGGCGTCTGTCGTCTGTTCGGCGGCAGCGACAGGAAGGTCGGTCAGCGTCAGCAGGCGGATCATTTCAGCCCGGTCGCGCCGGGCGACTGCGGCATCCCATTGGTCGAACAGGCCGGCGACGGCTAGCCGCTCGTTGATCGTCATGCCGCAATACGGGCTGCCCATCGTGTCGTAGGGATTCGGCTTCTCGTCCATGCTCGATCGCCTTCTTCAAAGCAACGGGCCCAAAATCCGCTGCGCTTTGTTGCCCCGGAGTTCCTCGCCTGTCACTTCCCGCCACGCGTCGGCAAGCTGCCGAAACTCCTCCCGCGAAAGCAGCAAATCGCCATCGACGATTCGATTGTCGGCGATCTTGAATTTGAGATCTTCCACGTAGCCGATGCCAATCTTACGCCGGCGATGGATCCTCAGCCCGAACGGCTCGCCCATGTCGTGCTTGAACTTGAACTCTTGCCAGTCGTTTACTTGAATCACAAAGGCACCTGCCGTCAAAAGCCAGCTTGATCGGAGTCACCGCGACATTGCACCCGCGCTGCGGAGCGCGAACAGCGTCGTCATCATACACCAGGTCTCGCGAATAACCCGGGCTGCACTGCCACTCGATGGCTTGCCCAGTTTGCCAATGTTTGGGAATGCAAAATTCCGACGGTGACATGACAAATGAGTATGGGGCCGAAGGGGGGCCTACCCCCGGCCCCTCGGCGTTGAGACACTCCGCCACTCACCTACGGCAGCCGACGCGCGCCGCTCCTCGGCGCTGCTCGCCGTGTGGCGCGTGATGCAACGTCGAGGCATAGGGGCCTCGTCACGCTGGGGGCTTTCGGGTCGATCGTGATTGCCGCCGGCCTGGCGTGAACCGGCGCGATGCAAGCCAGCCGCGGCAGTTTCGGCCGCGGCCAAATTTGGCAGGCGTGTCGTCAATTCGACTGGGCATGGGAGTGGCTCCGCGCGATCGAGGGTCACCCGTCGCGGGCGGGAGTGAACCGAAAAAAATCTTGGATTCTTGCTTGTGCTTTCCGCGAAACGGCTTGCGGCAAGTTCGGCCGGTCTGGCTTCGGGCGATTTTCGCGAAGGGTAGCAAGCCGCGTTGCGATCGATTTTCGATTGCCGGGCTTGGAGCAACCCACAGCGAAGGAGAAGCACGATGACCACCACGACAACGATCAGCCTTGCACAACTGCGACGTGAGTTCGATGAGCATTACCGGCTGGTGCTCGCGATCATCCACCGGCGATTGCGCCAGCTCGGGCGCTACGACGACGAGTTGGTTGGTGAAGCCCTTGGACAAGCATGGGAGCAATACCCGACGTGCCGCCAGCGTCTAGCCGATGTTGGCCATGCCATCGCATGCGTTGCGCACAGCGGCGTTGCCAGGGCCTTGCGCGGCACGCGGTTCGTCCGCCGGGAACGCGGGTACGTCGATGCGATGGACGTGCGTGGCCGGGCGGCTTTGGACCGGCTGGCGGCGCGGGGCGAAAAACCCTGCCGGCGAGCCGATCGCCGGTTCGTCGACCCGGCGGACATCGCCGCGCGGCCCGAAAACACCCCGGTCGACTCGATGGACAGGGCCGCGGTGGAAGCCATGATCGCAAGGCTTCCCCAGCAGCTCCAGGCGACGGCGCGGCTGTTGAGCTACGGCTGTCCCAAGAAGCTCATCGCCGAGCGCTGTGGCGTATCGCCAGCAACGGTATCACGTCACGTGGGGCTCATCGAACCGCTCCTGCGAGACATGCTCGACGAGCGGAAGTGCGTCGTGGTCTGAAAGCATTTTCGGCAGCGGCGGCGAAACGAAACCGAACCGACCGGCCCGGGCACGGCTGGCCCGGGCCGCTTGCATTTTTGCCCGCGTTTTTCGGCCTCCGCGTTCACAGACGCACGGTTGTGTACGCGACCGGCTCGATTCCGAGCAACGTCGCGCCGCATCGCCGATGCCGTGCGCCAGCAGCGAGCCGATGCGCGGCAGGTGCCGCCCGATGCCGCCAGCGCCGTGAAATTTTTCGGTGGCCATGCGGCGAAGTTTGTTTCGAGCGTTTTTCGCCGGGCCGGAACGCGAATCACGGCCGGCCAGGTAATTCATACCGTAAGGAGCAAGACCATGTCCCAGTTATTCGAGCAGTACCGCCCACAGTCGTGGGGCGACGTCGTCGGGCAGGCCGCGGCCATCGCCAAGATCGACACGGTCCGCCAGCGCGGCTTGGCCGGCCGGGCATGGTGGATCAGCGGCAGGAGCGGCACCGGCAAGAGCACGATCGCCAAGCTGTTGGCGCTGGAGGTGGCCGACGAGTTCGGGATTGAGGAATTCGACGCCTCAGAGCTGAATGCCGCCAGACTGCGCGAACTGCGTCGCTCGCAAGCAACCCGCGGCTGGGGCGACAAAGGCGGCCGGGCGGTGATCGTCAACGAAGCCCACGGGCTCCGCGCCGATGCGATCCGCGAGCTGCTGGTCATGCTCGAGGCGCTGCCCCGCCACGTGCTTTGGGCTTTCACGACAACGCTCGAAGGCCAGCTTGACCTACTGGGCGACCATATCGACGCCAGCCCGCTCTTGAGCCGCTGCACGCTGCTGGAGTTGAACGGCCGCGAGCTGGAGTTGAGCTTTGCCCTGCGGGTCCGTCAGATCGCCCAGGCCGAGAAGCTGGACGGCCGGCCGATCGACGTTTACGTGGCCCTGGCCAAGAAGCACAAATGCAACATGCGAGCGATGCTCAATGACGTGGAGTCGGGCGAGCTGCTGGCGCGTTGAAATTCTTGCGGCCGCTTCGGCGTAGTGCTGGTACAGCGGCGGTGCGATTCGATCCGTCAACCCAGCAGGAGCCCACGATGCCCAACGATACCCCCATGCTCGACGTGCTGTCTGGACCGCGCGGCAAGTTCAGCGTCCACCGCAAGGTGCGGTTGCTGGATAGCAAGACCGGCTTCATGTACGAGTTCGACAACGAGGGCCAGGCCCGCGAGTTCGTGATGAGCAAGCGCGACTGCAAGCCCGAACACGTGAAGTTCTGCGAGCAAATGGCCCTCGCCGAAAAGCTGGCCGACGAATTCGGCGGCAGCGAAATGTTTCCCGACGAACCGGCGTAGCATTTCGCGACGGGCGCCAGCGGTTGGCGCTCGAAAGCAAAAGCCCGACCAGTGCGCTAACACCGGCCGGGCAGCACCCACGGGAGGCTAGTCCCATGAGTAGCGTTTACGATATCGTCACCAGTCGCATTGTCCAGCAGCTTGAGCAAGGCGTGATTCCCTGGCGCCGGCCGTGGGGTGGGCCAGACGGAGCCCCGCGCAACGCCTGCACGCGGAAAGCATACCGCGGCGTCAACGTGTTTCTGCTCGGTGCCGCCAGCTACGACGCGCCCTACTGGCTCACGTATCGCCAGGCCGGCTTGTTCGGTGGCCACGTTCGCAAAGGCGAGCGCGGCTGGCCGATCGTGTTCTGGTCGATCAACGAAACGGCCGACGAGGAAACCAGGTTACCCAAGCGGCGATTTGTCCTGCGGTATTACACGGTGTTCAACGTCGAGCAGTGTGATGGCCTGCCGGCGCGTGTGACCAATCGCGACATGCCGCCAGCACTCGATTTTCGGCCGCTGGAAGTTTGCGAGCGCGTGCTGGCCGGGCTCCCGGCTGACCATGCCACGATGAAACACGTCGGCAATCAAGCGTGCTACGTGCCCAGCCTGGACGAGATTCGCATGCCGAAGCCCGATCGGTTCTGCAGCGCGGAGGATTATTATTCGGTGCTGTTTCACGAGCTGACCCACAGCACTGGGCACAAAAGCCGGCTGAACCGCGAAGGCATCGAGGCGGCCGCTCCCTTCGGCTCGCCGATCTACTCCCGCGAAGAGCTGGTTGCCGAAATGGGGGCCGCGTTCTTGTGCGGCCATTGCGGAATCGACGTGCCGACCCTGCAAGTCAACCAGGCCGCTTACGTGGCCGGCTGGCTGCATCGGCTGCGCGGCGACGCCCGGCTTGTCGTCGAGGCCGCGGCCCAGGCGCAGAAGGCCGCCGACTGGTTGCTTGGCCAATCGACGGCCGAGCAAGCCACCGAAGCGGAAACGGAAGTGGCCGCTTGCGGCTGAGTATGGCCGGGCGCGCCGCCTTCGAAGCATCGAGGGCGGCCGCCACGGGCCGGCTGTCTCGCATTTGTTCAAAGCTTCATCGAGCATTCAAGACCAAGGAGCATGACCATGAGGATCATCGGATACATCCGCGTTTCGACCGAAGAGCAATCCCGCGATGGTGTCAGCCTCCAGGCCCAGCGAGCCAAGCTGATCGCTTACGCCGATCTGTACGAACTCAAGCTGGTGCGAATCATCGAAGATGCCGGCGAATCGGCCAAGTCGCTCAAGCGGCCGGGCCTGCAAGAACTGCTGGCGCTGCTGCGGAAGGGCGAAGCCGACGGCCTGGTGATCGCCAAGCTGGACCGGCTCACGCGTTCGGTCGCCGATTGGCAGGTGCTGATCGACGGCTACTTCGGCGAGCGGTCCCGCTTCGGCAAGCAACTGTTCAGCGTGGGTGACTCGATCGACACACGCACCGCGGCGGGACGGCTAGTGCTGAACGTCCTGCTGTCGGTCGCCCAGTGGGAGCGCGAGGCCATTGGCGAGCGAACCCGCGACGCCTTGCAGCACAAGATCCGCAACCACGAGCGTTGCGGCAAGGTACGTTTCGGGTTCGACTTGGCCTACCGGATTGAAATCGTACACGGCAAGCAAAAGTCCGTCGGCATCCTGCTGCCGAACGCGGCCGAACAGGAAGCCATCAGCCACATGCTGGCGATGCGCAGGGCCGGCCGGACGCTGCGGGAAATCGCGGCCGAGTTGACGCGGCTGGGCATTCCGACCAAAGAGGGCCGGGCGCCCTGGACCCATACGGCCGTCGCCCGCATCGTCGGCCGGCCCGAGGTGGCCACCGCGGAGGTGAAACGTGCGTAACCAGCACCGCGGCCCGCGAGGTTTGGCACCTATCTCGCCCACCAGCATAGCCGGGCCGTGCACGCTCTGCAGCAGCTTGCGCAACGCCCGGGGCAACCCTGCGCAGGAGCGTCTGGCATGGGCTCGATCCGCCGGCCATGGGAACCGATGGGCCGATGCCGCCAGATTTCGCACCGCCGGCCGGGCGCTGCCGCAGGCTCGGTTCATCATGGACGACGCCACCGGAGCCAAATCGCCCGCGGGCAGGCCCGGAGAAAAAGCCGGGGGGCTGGCTCTTTTCGCGAGGCCAAAGCCCCGGATTTCGCGCATGACACGCGGCGCCTTGCAACTGGGCAAGTTTGGTTGGCCGGATCCCAACCGTCAGAAATGCCCCTGCGGCTCCCTGCGCGCCCGTTGAATCATCATCAACCAGCGTTTTCGGACACCAAGAACGCATCGGCCCAAAGTTGGAACCTTGGAACCTTGTGGAACCTTTTTTCTAGATCAACGCCCTATGCGCGCGCATGTAGTGTTTATACGGAAAAGTGGTTCCACAAGGTTCCATCCTTCCAAAACGGCGTGTGCTCTGCGTGACTCGCTTGACTCAAGCTTGTGCCTGGTTTCGGTTTGCGATGAACGGCGAATGGGCTTTGAAATGTGGAACCTTTGGCGGATTGGCCACAAATGTGGAACCTTCTCGCACACCAGCAGGAACTCCAGCAGCGGCGCGGAATTCGGCTCAAAGCCACACGGTGGCAATGGCTTGCAGTTGCGCGAGCCGGGGATTTATTGACGTTCGGGGTGCCACAGGTTTTTCCGACGCAGGTCGCGGAAAAACGCGGAACAACTCACCCGAATGAGCGGTGAGGCAACTCAGGTGAACGGCTCGGTTTCATTGCCGGCCGCCGTCGCCATGCCGATTCCAAGATACCAGGTTCCATTGCTCGACTTCCGTTCGAAGCCCCTCGCGGCCAATGCCGTTCCAAAGGCGCGTTGGCTTGCCGGGTGCTCGCCGGCTTGCTCGGCCCAGCGCTGATAGGCGCCGTACAGATCGACCGCTCGGGCCTTGTGACATTGAGCAATGATGCAGCATTCCTCAATGAAGCCGCCAACCAAATCCATTTCTTCGCGATACTCGGCGGTCGCCCGGTTAACGACGTCGGGCGCGGCAAGTCCGTTTTGCTGCCATTCAAGGCAGCCCAGCAATGCCCAGTTCAAAATGCCAGGCAACTCGGCCTCAAGCTTCGCCGGCAGTTCTTTGTCTTGCTGATCCTCGGGGATGCTGACGGTGAATGGAACGAGGCGGATGCGACGCCAAATGCCGTTGTCGGTTCCTCGAATCCGCGGCTTATGGTTGGCGGCCAGCCAAATCTTGTGCGTTGGCTTAAATTGCCAGAAGTCCTCTCGCATCCGCCGGGCGCGGATTCCGTCGCCGCCGGTCATTTCCTTCACGAGCGACTCGGCAAGCCGGTGGCCGTCCTCGGCCTCAATGCAACTGATGAACCGTTTGCCAGCCAGGTCGGCCAATTCGGTCGGGTGCGTTTCTTTCTTTGCCATCAGCAGCCCGCGCGGGGCTTTCATTCCATAGTCGGGCCCGAAGCATGACTCCACGGTGTTCAGAAACACGCTCTTGCCGTTGCCACCGGTGCCGTACAGAAAAAACAGCACGTGCTCGCGGACGTCGGCGGTCATGCTGAACCCAACAGCCCGTCGCAGGAAGCTGGCTAACTCGTCGTCGCCGTCAGTGATTCGGCGAAGGAATGCGAACCATGTCGGACAATCGGCGTTCGGATCATAGGCCACAGGGCACATGGCCGAGAAAAAATCGGCCTTACGGTGGGGCCGAAGTGTCTTAGTGCGCAGGTCGATGGTGCCGTTGGCCACATTGAACGCCCAGGGATCACGGTCCAATTCGTCTGGCACGATCGAGACGTCAGATCGGGCCAACTCGAGCATCGCCCGGATGCCGCGGGCCGAGCCGCTCGAACGAACGAACCGAAGTAGCGTTCCCTGTTGTTTCTCTCTGTCGAGCTTCGAGAATTCAACCCAAAGCTGCTGATGGGAAGCCTTGCCAAGATCTTCGATTTTGCGCCGCTCGTCGATCAGCCAGCGGCGCCCGTCCCAGATCAGCCACTTACCCCAGGGATCACACCATCGCACGTCGTCGCCATGCTGGCCAAAGAACCGCCTGGCGTTGGCGACTTCGGTTTGCCCCTCCAGCGTGTCGAGCGATGACGGTTCATCGGCCGCCCCGGCTTCCCAAGGCTTCGCGTCGGCGATCGCCCGGCGCACGAACTGCTCGCCATCTGGCTTGCGGAGCACGTCGCGTACATCGTCGCCGTTGGATTGCTTGAACTCGACCGGCAGCACTGCGATGCGAACCGATGCGGCTTGCCCTTCCAGGACGGCGCCAGTTTTCTTTGCGCCGCGCTCACCAGCTCGATCACGGTCTGGCACGATGACCACATGCACGCCTTCGAACAGGCGCGCAAACTCCGCCTTCATTGTGCTCGATGGGAGTCCCGCGGTCGGATAGCCGAGCCCAAAAAGGGCCGCCGCGTCCTTTACCCCTTCGACGATGAGCCAGGTTTGACCAGCCTGCGGTTGATCGGCCGGAAGGAACAAGCCTACCGGCTTTCCCTTGGCGCAGGTGCCCTTGGACTTTTTGTTGCTCTTGGGCAGCCCCGGCGTGATGCGAAACGTCGAGCAGCGAGTGCCGTCCGGCCCGAACATGGGGAACATCGCATCCCCGCCATCGTTGATCGCGCCGTACGCCTTAAGCGACTCGGCCGTCACACCCTTTTCGCGGGCTACTTGCTCGAGCGTTTCGCCGCAAGCTGGCGAGGCTGCCTTGCGCCCGTTGCTGTGGTGGCCGCGTGGCTCAGAAAGGCCGAGCTCCTCCAAGAGCCGCCAAGCTTCGTCTCGGTCGCCCAATACCGTTTCGGCGAGTTGGAGCGGCGAATAGGACTCCTGGCAGGCGTAGCAGTGGGCAACGCCGGCATCGCGTTCAATACGGAAGGCGTCAGAACTGTCGCATGCAATGCAGGGGGCTTTCAGATCGTGCCCCTCGCGGCCGAGGACATTGAGTCCCAACCGCTCTGCCAGGAGTTCGCCCGCCCCGGCGGTTCGAGTCGACATCAGTCACCCTCCCCGGTCGGACAGAAGCTGGCGAGCGTTGCCGGGTCATAAGCACTCGGGCTCAAGCGACCGTGTTTCGGCTCGGCTGACCCAAGGCTACCGGCGAGCAGGGCCCGTGCTTCGCGCCATCGGCGTCTCGCCGCGGTCACCAGCAACCGCGCGATGTATCGGCCAGCCCGCTCGTGCGTCCCGACCATGTAGATCGGCAGTCCCATTGCACCCCAGCCGAGCAGGCTTCCCAGCGCGGCCGCTGGCGTGATTTTGCTACGCCATTGGCCAGCTTCGATTTCCGGCCAGGTCGACTCGACAACCAGTGCCCTGACCTGGTATGCGAGCAGCCGCATGATTTCGCGGTCGAAGCGCTCGCGCTCTTGGCCAATGCAACCCAGCAAGTCGGGCAGGCTCTTGCGCTCAATGGCAATGACATGCTCGAGCCCGGCAACCGAATAATCGCCGGTGGCCAGCGTGCCCACCTCGACGCGCAGCGGCGACAGGTCGACCGGGCACTGCTCGCGAGTGTCGCTGATCGCCCTGACGGCCTCGATCGGCAACTCGGCTGGAACTGGGAACCTTGTTTTTGGCATGCTCACCACCCGGCAAAGACGTGATGGTGGGCGATGTCGAAAGCCAACGAAGAGCGCAGGGCCGGATTGATGGCCTGATAACCTACCAAATGGGCAAGTTGCCGCTTGAGAACTTCATATCGACGCCACTTATTGCGGGCGCCACGGGCAATCATTGCGCTGCCGGCGAGACCCAGCACCCGCCGTTCGATCCGACAGATTTGCTTCCACGACAGCGGCGGGTCGCCGACACAAAATTCGGTTGGCTCGTGACTTTCCAATGGCGCGGTCGCTAGAATCATTGTGTTCTCCAGGTTTTGCAGAAGGCTCCCACCTTGCCGGATCGGGAGCCTTCTGCGTTTACAGACTCAAAAAAACTCGATTACGTCGCCTCTGGGCTGTCGCCGCTTTCGTTGGACTTTGGGCGCTGGAGTCGTTGACCTGGCCATTTCGAACGCGGCCAGATCCGCCTCGTCAATCAGATACCGCGGGCGGCCGCTTCGCGTCGTGGCTGCGTTCATCGCCCGGAGCTCGCCCGAGCGAATCCACGCCAGAACCTTCGCCGGATCGATGCCGAATCGCTGGGCCACTTCGGGGGGTGTGAGTTTGCATCGGCACGGCAGAGCCGGCGCCATTGACTCGTGGCCGCGAGCGGCCGCTTTCGCAGGAGGTAGTGATAGCCCCCTACGCATTGGCCGGCTCCGGGCTAAGCCAGCCACGCTCGCGAAGCGCGTCGATCACCTTTGGCAGCATTTCGCCGGGGATGGCACGGCGCCCAGCGAACCTCTCAGGCTCTGGAAGCGTGCCGTCTTCGAAGAGTCGACGCACTCGCCAGGTTTCAATCCCGAGCGTGCTGGCGATGTCGGCAGTTGAGAAAAGCTTCTGCATTGAGACCACCCTCGTGCGTAACTAGCACCACTAAGGGAATTCTCAATGCACGTGCCGATGTTGCACACGTGGAGTCGCGATTTCGTACCACGTTTTTCACGTTCGCGGCCGCTCTCAGGCCTTAAATTCCGGGCGGAAAAATTTCGAGTTTTTTTGACGACGGCGACGAAAAGGCGACGATTTGCAATCCCTTTTGCAATACCGCTAAGGCGATTGGAGTCACCCGTCGTGCGCTAACTTCTTCTGGCGGCGACAGCGGACTTCGCGAACAATTTTGGCCGTAGCCTTCTTCGCTCGGCGCGAATATCGCTGGTTGTAGGCCTTGGCGATATGGGCGTCCTTAGCGTCCGGCAGCTCCAAAATCATTGCCCAAAGATCGTCCCACTCACGAGGGCGGCCGCCCGCTTTTGCTGGAGTCGCCATTTTCTGCAGCGCCTCGCGTACGAGGCCATCGAGCACAGCCTCACCACTTTCCAGAATGAACGCGATCAGATCCTGACTCGATTTTGGCGCCGATTTCTGAATTGGAGCCGATAGCGACTGGCCGCGACTATCCCGCTCCAGCACTCGTTCGACTTCGGAATTGATCGATTGGAGCCGGCGCTCAATTTCCTGGATACGGGCTGAACGTTGCGCCGCGAGCGCTTCGTCAAGCCAGCGCACGGCGTTTTCGAATTGCCGCATCACGGCAGATTGGCATCCCACGACATGAGCGATCAATTTCCGATCCGCTTTTTGTGTCGCGATATGGACGACTGACAAGCAAAGCCTTGCTGCTGCATCCCGAATTTGCCGGGCTACTTGCTTGCGGGCAACTGCATTCACTGCATCCACAAGCGATTCGGCGCTCGGGAGCGGCATTGAAGCCGTGGGACGGCGAAAGAAGGCCGACCACTCAGCCTGCGTTGCAGGAGGTTCTGGCGCAGGAAGTGATTTGCCCGTAGGCGTTGGTGAAGTAGCCGGTTTGCGAGACGTGGACTGCCTGCGGTGCGCGGGCATCGACATTGCTCCATTCTCGGGCGTGGACCAACTGCCGACGAAGATGGAGCGTCAACGCCGGCAGGAGGTCTTTGGGCCGGGGATCAGCCGGCCGTCCCGATGTGCATGATTATCCCGCAGCTAGCCGCAGGCGTCGAGGTGCCCGCTTGGCTGGCGCCGGCTTTTTCTTGCCGCGACCTTTCACCTTCGCGAACATCCATTTCCGCACGTGGGCTGTCACGCGCTTCAACCGCTCGTCGCTGATGCCCTCGCGATAGACGGCGCTCATGTCGTTCCCGTGCGGTGCGTGGCCCATGATGGCATCAACGGCCACTTGGTCGCGCGCTTCGCCTCCAATTGTCTCGAACGTGTGCCGCAAGGCGTAGAAGCTCAACCCAGGCCGATTAAGCCCGACCTCCTGTAGAAGCTTTGCGAATTCCTTGCTGATCGGATTGTCGCGAGTTTCTTTGGCCCACCGCAGCCCATACTTGGTCAGAAACACCAGGCGATCATCGTCCGGATCCTTTGGCATCGGGCGGCTGGCAAGCGCCTCTTTCAATGCGGTGACGGTTTCCGCCCACAGCGGCACCCGTCGCGGGATCTCTGTCTTGGGTCGGGGGTAATTGATCCAGCGGCCCTTGAGGTCAACCGCCGATACGGGCAATGTACCCAGGTCGGAATTTCCGAAGCCGGCGTTGACGCCGAGCAGGATCATCGCCTTCATGGGCTTGGTGGCCGAGCCCAGTAGGGCTTTGATGTCGGCCGCCGAGAACATCCGCGGCCCCTTCTCGTGCCGGGCCTTGCGAAGCACCTTCTTCGACGGCCGCTTGAAGTGCGGGCCGTATCGAACCGGCCGATCAATGAGGCCGGCGTCATAGCCATACTTGAACAGGACTCGCACGCGAGTAATCTCGTTCCCGAGCGCCACAGGCCCCCAGGTCTTCGCGACCGTCGATCGCAAGGCCTCGAAGTCGTCGGGTGCCAGGTCGATCACCAACCGATCACGGCCGAGCGCAGCGACGACACGCGCGCAGGTCGCGTGGTAATCGGCGAAGCTGCGCGGAGCCAACTCGCCCGATTCGACGAGCTGCTGCTTGGCCGTGAGAAATCTGTTGACCAGGCCACGAACCGTCAGGCCGCCGGTGGTGGGCCGCGGCGTTCGGCCGGCGTACAAGTCTTCGCGCTCCCGCTGATATTTTTCGATCGCGGCATCTGGATCGGACCACGGCCCGAAGTAGTGCATCTTGCCGCGGATCTTCTTGGCCCAGCGTTTCGTGGCGTGTGGAAAGAGCGGGAAGTCAGCGTACGGCTTCTCAGGCTTGTCGGTTCTGATTTTCGCGGTAGCTTGAGGCATGCGATCTGGCCCTTCATTCTGCGGCCTGGTGTCAAAGCAGGTGTCAGTATGATAGGGCCACTTGCAGACGAACGCAATAAAAGCCTATAAATTAGGCTCACGCGCCCGTAGCTCAATCGGATAGAGCAGCGGACTTCTAATCCGCAGGTTGCTGGTTCGAGTCCAGCCGGGCGTGCTGCTGAATTGTCGTGACAACTCGCGACAGGCTGTGCCAAGTAGAGCGGCGACAACCGCTTACGCTCTACTTCGGCGACCGATTGCTCATCGGCGGTTGTGCCACCGGATGCCACGTCCTGACTCGAAATGACGAGGGGTTGTGTCAAATTTCGTGTCAAATTTGCGGCCCATTTTTCGGCCGGCACGGCGGGCAGCAAAGCAAGCGCATCCGTCGCGTCGTTGCCGACCAAATGGCTGTAGCAATCCATAGTTAGCGTGATCGTTGAATGTCGGGCCAAGACCTGCGCAACCTTCACCGGCACATCGGCTCGGGCCATATTGGAAACGAATTGGTGCCGGAGTGCATGAAAGTCAAAGTGTTTCCCAGCGTCAACGTAGGGGATTTGGGCGGCCTTTAGATCGGGCCGAAGCATTGCCGCAGCGTCCTCCGACCAAGAACCGGGCCAGAGTTTGCCCGACTTACCCGGCAGCCATGCCCTGAGTAGGTGCATCAGAACGGCCGGCAACGGTTGTGAGTCTTCGCGCCGCCGCTTGGAGTGCGAAGCTTCCACCCGCACCACGCCAGTCGCTAGGTCGAACGATTCAGCCGTCAGACTGGCCAACTCCCCGCAGCGCAAGCCGGTATAGCCGGCCGTGAAGTATAAGACGGCACGATCTTCCCCCGTCATGCCCCGATACGGCTGCCCCAGCAGCGTGGCCTCGATCAGCTTGATGAAGTCTGCGCTGTCGATCGCTCGCCGTTCTCGGCCTTTGTCAGTTTCGGTATTTAAGGGCGCGAATCGCGCTAACGGGTTGTTTTCAGCTCGCCGCTCGTCAACGAGCCAAGTGAGAAAGCTTTTGAAGTCTCGGCCGTAATAATTGCTGGTTTTCAGGCCGAAGTTTTTGGCTTCCCGCTGAGCAGCGAGCCAAATTTCCAGCGTGGCAAGGCTCACATCCCGAAGCCGCTCAAAGCCGCAGCCTTGAATCATCAGCGTGATCCGCCTTTCGGTTTGTTTAACGTGCTTCGCGCAATCGTTCTGCGCTTGCAAATGGCTCTTATACGCTTGCAGGTGGTCAACCAAAGGGGTCTTGCGATGCTTCAGATGCTCCCCATCGCTGCCTACTTCCAGCTTGCGCGCAAGTTCCCATGATTTGCCTTTGTCGGAAAAGCCCGGAACTCGGCGAGTCTTGCCGTCGCCGTCAACGAACTGAATCGTATATCGCTTCGCTGTAATGCGGCGGCCGTTGACAGTACGCTTTCGACGAAAAACGCTGGCCATTAGTGGTGTCCTTTCATTGGTGCTAAATCAATCATGGCCTCGATTTCGGACCGCCGCCACTTCGTTTGGCCGCCGATCTTAATAGGCGCCGGCAGTTCGCCGGCCGAAAGCATCCGCCACACGGTCCGACTTGCGATACCAAGTCGCTGACTAAGTTCCTTGACCGACAACATCGCCGCCGGCTCGGAAGTACGCTCCCGGGTCCATTCCAACAGCCGCCCGACGATTGCCAAGCCGTCGTCCGGCTTGAAGGTGGGAGGCAGCGAGGAAACCAAATGGCCTGCGCCGAATCGGGAGGCATGCCGGCTGGCCTGCTCGATTATTTGGGCGACGGCCAACCGGTCGAAAAAGTCGGGATCGACGTATCGGCAGAAAAATTCAATCTCGTCGCAGGCTTCTTCAAGCCAGCGGCCAAATTGCGGAAGACTTCCGGGCTCGCGCTTCATTCTGCATGTCTCTTTATGTTAGACTCAAAATATGATGGATGAACGCGAAGAACAGTTCATCGTCGGCATCGCCGCCGGCCTTGATCCGCTGACCGCATTGGCGGCGCTGCCGAACGCGCCGACCGTCGCGGCACCACAGAGCGGATGGCGGCCGCTTGGCATCGTGATCGCGGCAGTCGCCGCTTGGTTCCTGCTGCGGTGAATGTGGAGGCGCTCGCTAACTCAATTCGGTCGCGCTGACGGGGCTTCGCGGTCCCGATGCACTAGGCGGATAAATGACGGCCTCGAAGGCTGGAACGGCCCTTGGGCCGTCTCCAGCCCGCCGAAGCCGCCCGTCGTGGCTGGACTACGCGCCCGACAGGGCTTGTGGGCGAACTTTTGACAGGTGCATCCCCCGTGTTCGCCGGCTCTCGGATGACATTCGCCTTTTGCGGCGCGGTTTGATAATTTCTGCAACAGCTTGGAAGTCGGCCAAATCAAAGACGACCGTCGCGCCATCATCACCGTCGTGCATAATTTCGCAGCGTGGCAAACGCAAAAGCGCGGCAGCCACACGGCCGGCCCCATGCGTGCTCGCCAAGAGCCTGCATCCGCCCCACGGACCGATAGCGCCGTAACGGCAGTCGATTAGGTCGAGCCACGGGTCAGCCACGCGGGCTCTAGGCCCGTACTCGGCAGTGTAGGCAGGGTCGCGGACAATCTTGTAGGTGCGGCCGAAGAGGGCGCGCACGTCGACACAGTTGGAAGTCATTGGAGTCCTCTCGGTTGGCCGCAAGTATTTGCGGGCCGGAACGGTAGTTCGTTAAAAAGGTGACATCACGCCGAATGTCGAAATGTCACTGGGAACTGATCAGATTTGACCGGCTAGAAAGCTTAGTTAGGCGGCCAATCGCTTTATGATCCAATAGCGGCTATCTTTTTTGACTAAGACGCCAACCGCCGCTAGCTCCGTTGCCAGGCTTTTGAGCTTGCATCCGAGCGCGACGGGATTGGGCACTTCAGCGATGCCGATCTCCATCAAACGCTCCCTGATGTCCTCCGCTTTTAGACGCACACCTTCATTTGCCAGCTTGCGAATGCCCTCTGCCAAAGGACTGCTCAAGGCGTCTTCAGCCGCTTGCTGCCGGTTCGCACGTAGAGCGTTGGCAATTGCGCCAGACGGTAGCCCCGTTGTCGGCTCAGCGGCCAGCACCCATCGAGTCATGTCAGCGAGCCGGTTACCCGGCAGTGGCTTGGTCTGCTCGAAATTGTTCAGCGCGCACACGACGGAATCGAGTAAGGCTCCCATAACGCGTGGCCGCATCGCCATGTACCGTTCCTGCAACGCCGCTTCGCCAACGACTTTATCGGGCTCCAACATTTCCAGATCGAGAAACAGTGACCTAGACCGCAGGTCTTCCGCCGTCACGACATCATTGATGCACGTGATAATCACCGGCTGCTGGGCGGTCATCTTCGCGATGCCCGAATTGGTATAAAGCTTTCTCGCAACTGTTGCGCCTCCGGTCGAAAGCCGGCACAACGCCTCGCTCAATGAATCGGGCACTTTACTGAGGTTATCAAATGCCAGCACCCACGAATTGATTGCGAACACCATCAAGTCCTCTGGCGTCCTTGGTGGAGCAAAAAGCTCTTCTCTTCCCCGCTTCGGATCGAATGTCGAGTCAACAATGCCCTGAAGTAGGCGAGCGAGCGTTGACTTCGCAGCCCCGGCTTGGCCATTTAGAATCAGTAGCGGAAACGGGCCGACCGGATTTAAGCACGCCAGTAGGAATACGACGACAACAGGCCAGTCCGCATCCGAGATATTTAACAGCGGTCGAAGTTCTGCGAGGCTACCGCCTCGCTCCGGCTCTGGCATCGGCGAAACGTTCGGCGAGCGATGGAACAAGATGGGGCATTCCATCGTGACGGACCATCCTTCCGTTGTAATTTTGATAACTCGCAGGGTGTCGTCACCGAGATCGAAATAAAGTCCGCCCTCATAATGGCCAACGCGAGTAAATACCGGCCTGCATGGTCCTTCGAGACATAATGCTTCGACCAATCGCATTGCGTCTTTGATCCACGCGCCCTTTGCGATTAGGCAAGTCTGGTCGTAAAGCCGCTTCGCAAGTACAGCTTCATATTCTTTGTCGGGAAGTATAAATGTGCGACGCCTCTCGTTCCGATCCATTACGATTACGGGAATTCGCTCCGATGTGTGGCATAACCCATCACTACTGGCAATGGCCAGCAGCAACTCTTCCGGCTTGGGAGCTTTTTTCTTGCCTTTGTGCTTTTTCGCTGTCGCCACTTTACTTGTTCTCCATTGGTCTATTCATTTGAATACTTGAGACTCGATATGAGAAAATCAATTGGTGGCCGAATGCGAGCCGTCGCAAAGCCTTGAGCGTTTGCGTACCAACATTCGCATTCGGCGCTTGGCGTGATATTGAAGCGGCTCACAGTCCAGCCGCCATCGTCAACTGGGAAAGCGAATGCATTCGGCTTGGTCGGATATCGACCAGCGGAGCGGCTTCGGTATTTACCCGGCCGACCATGCTCCGCGTACAACGCTTCAAAGCCCTTTGAGTGACACAGCAATCGGCCATCCGAGTAGTCGGCAATGAATCCTGCTTCTCGCATTTTGCGAATGTCTGCCAGATGTTGCTCGTTGAGTTCCGCAGCCGGCGGATCGCTAGAGGCTGATTGTCGCTTCCCTTTATTCTGTTGGCCGGTTGCAATCAGTCCGGCGTCGATCTCCGGTGTCAGGCAGGTTGGCTCCACGATGATCTCAAAAGCATTCGGTGCGACCTTCGGTGCCCACACGTAGCCGACGACTCCCGCGCAGTCGAGGCAGTCGCGGAAGTTGAACGCGGCTTCTTCGCACATTCGGTCGACGATTGTTGCTGCGTTGTGCTGGTGCTCGGTGCCGGATTCGGCCGGAAGCGGCCTGGACAATGAGACGACCACGTGGAAGCCACGGCCGCCCTTGCTTCGCCGCACCCAACACCAGCCAAGTCGGCGGGCCGCATCGATTACGCGAGCGAGCACTTCTTCAAGATGCCCGGCAGCGTGATCTTTAGCGTCGAAGTCCAAAATAATGAAAAGCGTTTGCTTGGTTTGCCAGTGCCAGCCGGTGACACCGACGAGACCAAGTCGCTTCCGCAATTGATTGACGGTAACCAACTCGCCGCCAAACACAGGCTCGCCTGAATTTCGACCAATCGGGATTCGCCTGGGCCGATCATCAAGCCAGAATTGAAACTCTAATCCTGGTTTGATTAGACGTGTGGTTATTGGGTCGAGACCTTCGCTCACCAGGAAGGCGACCATAGCATCGGCCAGCGACGCGGGCGTGTCTTCGGACAACAAAGTCATCATCGCGAATACTCCATTTCAGGCTCCGCTTGGTAAAAGAAGGGAATCGTCGGGCAGGCAGCAGGGCCAAAGGCCGCCCGGCTTGGCCCGCGGCTTGACGGCAAGCAGTGAGACTAGCGCAACGTTTGTGGCCTTCGATGAACCAAACGCGACTTCACTCAATAGGGAACGTCGCGGAAAGCTGTTCGAGCCGGTGAGCTAATCGACGTGAACCACCGGGTGCGGGACACCGATAGTTGGATCGCGGCGGCCGAACTTGCGGAGTTGATCGTCAAAACGCAGGCCTGGCAGGGAAAAATGGACAACCCTGCCGGTCACAAGTCCTGACGCATGAAGCGGATCGGCCGGCGCGTGCGGGCTTGCAGGGTTTGGCCGGTCGCGAGTTTTTTCCTTACCTGACAACCACGCATTTTCAATTATTAATTCAACAGAAGAAGTAACAAAAGCCTGCAACCCAGCACCGGTGGAGACAAACTCGTATCGTATCAGGGGCTGCGCCTTGCAAGGCTGCTCCATCAGGCGGCCTATCCTGTCAGGCTTACACAATCTCCCCCACGCGCGGTTACAGAGATCACGATGGGATTAGGTTTATAGCCCCTGACTGCCCGGCAGCCGCGATCCGAGACGCCATCACCAATTGCCCCAGCGACCGTTTGGCGTAAGCCGTCTACTAGCCCCACGCAGCACTCAAAAGGCATGCTGCCGGCTAACCGTGGCCACCAGGGCCGTGCCGACAGTGGGGTGGGGGGCGACCGACTTCGGGTTGTGCCAATGAGTTCACAGGGTCCCTATCAAATGCTATGCCTTTTTCGCCGCGGTCGTTTCGATATTATCTACCTCTCGGGGCGTAAATGCTTCCGACGATGCTAGCACACGTGGGGTATTCAATACGACTGGCCAAACCGCTTTTCGACGCGATGTGGAACCGTAAGGGGCAAATGAATCACGGCGCGTGAAGCAACTCTCCGGGCCGCACGATCGCACGTAACGGCTCATTTCGCCACGGTCAGTTGCCAAGCGCATAACAGTCCGCTTGACCAACATCAAGCGGAATGTTATATTTGGATAGTGCGGGCAACCTGGAGAAACAGAGATGAAAATTGTCGCGTACTATCGCGTAAGCACGAAGCGCCAGGGACAGAGTAGCCTTGGCCTGGAGGCTCAGCAGTCGGCCGTCCAAGCGTTCGCCAAGGCCAACGGTGGGAAGATCGTTGCGGAATTCACAGAGATTGAGACGGGCAAGCGTTCCGATCGCCCAAAGCTGAGCGAAGCCATCGCCCGCACGCGAGGCGTTCGCGGCACGCTGGTTATCGCCAAGCTCGACCGGTTAGCTCGCAATGTGGCCTTTGTGTCGGCCCTCATGGAAGCCGGCTGCGAGTTCGTCGCCTGCGACAATGCCCATGCCACGCGACTGACCGTTCACATTCTTGCAGCCGTGGCGGAAGACGAAGCCCGGCGGATCAGCGAACGCACTACAGCCGCTCTCAACGCCGCCAAACGCCGTGGCACGAAGCTCGGCACAAATCGGCCAGGCCATCGAATAGACTGGCGCAAAGGCCAACGGCACGGGCTTGCGAAGGCCATTCAAGCCGCAGCGGCAAGCAGGCAGCAAGCCAGGTCAGACTGTTACGGCTTCATCGCCGATGACATTCAGGCGATGCGGGCTGCTGGGCTGTCGTTTGCGGCCGTCGCCGAAACGCTCAACGCTGCCGGCCATGTCACCACCGGCGGCAAAGCATTCGCCGCTATGACCGTTTTGCGGATCGTCGATCAGCTTGCGACTGCGTAAGCGACGGCTAAAGTAATGGGTACGGGCGGCCGGGGTGGGGTCGCTCATGCCGGCCTGCCCGGGCATTGAGGTCGCGCCCCTTGTGCAGCCCTCCGCGCGCTGATTGGCTGCGAAACAGTCCGATTGACGCGGCAATGGAGCGACGCCAGCACAGGGGCTGCTAGCAAGAGACCGACCGGCCCACGATCTTGACCGCGACTCTCAACTGCGGAATCATGGATGCTTGACTAGCCAAGGAAGGCCAAAATGGGCGCACCGCAGGGACTCGCGGCGTGGTTGACCGCGCACGAGCACAAAGACCCCGTTTATGGATGGGTCTATCGCTATCACTCGCGAAGCGATGCGCATTCGATTGCGCTCTGTACATTGATTCTTGAAGACTTACTTGCCGCTTGTCCCACATTGCGGGAACAGGCTCTTGCTGACAAGGTCGTCTACGGCATCAATTCCAAGCATACGTTTCCGAACGGGAAGAAAAAGACGCTCGACTTGGCCATCGGCACCACTCGGGCCATTAAGCATCCGACGCGCTTTGCCGAAATAATATATCCCGGCGAGATTGATCGGGTTTTTATTTCGTGCGAAGCGAAAACCGTAATGACAGAGCACGGAAAGTCGCAACCACGAGTTTTCGACGAACTCGGCTCATCGCATGAGATTGTTCATCAAGGCGACCGAGAGGCGATCGCGGCTGGCACCAATGCGCGAAAGCACTGCTTCCAAACCTTTCCAAGTTCTTTCAAGAAG
>DASXEJ010000240.1 GCA_036490175.1 Pirellulales bacterium
CTTGCCCTGCTGAATCAGTTCCTTGACCGCGCCGGCCACGTCTTCGATCGGCACGCTGGGATCGACCCGATGCTGATAGAGCAGGTCGATGGTCTCGACCCGCAGCCGCTTGAGCGACCCCTCGACGGTCCGCTTGATATGCTCGGGCCGGCTATCCAACAAACTCCACCGCACCTCGCCCTCCGCAGCCGGCTTGAACCCAAATTTTGTCGCGATCACCACCTGCTCGCGGAACGGTGCAAGCGCCTCGCCCACCAGCTCCTCGTTGGTCAAGGGCCCATAAACTTCGGCCGTATCAAAAAACGTGACGCCCAGTTCCACAGCCGCCTGCACCAGCGCGATCATCTCCCGCTTATCCTTGGGCGGCCCATAGGCGAAGCTCAATCCCATGCACCCCAGCCCCACGGCCGAAACCTCCAAGCCGGTATTTCCCAGTTTGCGTGTACCAAGTTTGCCTGTTTGCATCGGCTTCTCCTTGCGGTTGCAATCAATCAGTGTGAAAAGCCGGCCTCGGGTGCTCGGCGTGCCGGTCGGAAAATGTTTCGCTCGACACCGACCTTAATCGTCGCTCATACGCAGGTGCCCCGTCCTTTTTTCCCCTCGCTCGTTTGCCTGCCAATACTTTTCCGATCGCACGTCTAAGCAAGTGAGCCAGCCGTCCCCGTACACCCGGGTGTCAATGCAGACCGCATGATCGAGCACGAGCGGGCGTCCGGAACGCTGGGCACTGTGGCCACAGATCATCGTCTTGCCGGATTCGTGCGGTCGCCAAACGGTGGGTTCCAGACGTTCCCAGTACAGCATGTAGTCGGGCTGGTCAGTAAGCGGCAGGTCGGGACAAACGTTTGCATGCACGAAAAAGTAAGCACCGGCCACGTGATAGGACGCGCAGTCCTCTTTGAGGAAACGCCAGTGCCGGGTCGGGATGGCGTCGGCGAAAGCCGCCCGATCCTCACCGGCCCCGTACGACGCCAGCGCTTGCCTGCCGCCGCACTGGAGCCATTCGCGAAAATGCTCTTCATCCTCGCGCGCCGCGAGCATCATCAAGTCGTGGTTTCCCTTCAAGGGCACACACCGACAGCGCTGCCGCAGCGCCAGAACTCGCTCCAGGACCCCATTGGAATCCGGACCGCGGTCAACATAATCGCCAAGCAACACGACCAGATCTTCAGGCTGCGGATCAACCTCTCCCAGGATCGCATCAAGCGCCGTCAAGCAGCCGTGGATATCTCCGATCGCAAGCGTCCGCATGTAAAGGCTTCCGACTGATTTCACTCGCCAGATCGGCAAATGGCAACGCCCGTTCGGCCACCAACCGCTGCCGCCGGGCCCAGCCAATATAACCGACATTGGAGAGAGCGTACCTCGCCTCGGCAGCACACACCGGCGAATCCATATTCAGAAAAAGTGTCTTGGTCGAATGACCGACGTGCCGGGAGACACACGTCGCCGGCGCGCCCGTCTCATCTGCGTCACCGGCTCCTTCCTTATCGCTGCGGGGGCTCGCGAGCAGATTGATCGTCTGCCGCTCGGATCGCGGCTTGTACTCGGTGCGACGCCAGAACACTATGTGGATCGCCCGGTGCTCCTGCGGTAGGCGAACCAATTGCAATTCGCCGCAGAATCCGGTGGCCCCGGTTCCGATGGCCCCGGCTGCGCGAGGTCCGACCGGCGATGTGACCGACGCGGGCCGGACGGCACACAAGATCACCGGCAGCCAAAGCCCGTGTAGAATGGGCCACTGTGGCGCGAACGCGATCGGCTAACAACGTGTCCAAATGAACGAGCACTCCATGCGTCTCGACAGGCAGATGTGCAGATGAGCGCGAAAAGACAAACCTACTCCCAGCCACAGAAGAAGAAGGTCAGGCAGATCGTACTGCGCCACGCCGTCCGGTCCCTCACGGAGGAGCGCACAAGCAGCACGCTGGTGCCAGTTGGCAGGTTCGACAGCCTCGCCCGGTATTGCGTGCATTTCGCTCGGGAGTATCTGAAGCTGGATCTGTCCGAGCCGATGGCGGCCCTGCAGCAGCACTGGGCGGTGGTGTACGCGTCGCGTGTGGGGGCGCGCGATCCGAGTAACCTCAAAGTGCTGTTCTTATGTGGGCCGGACCCGCTCAATGATCTCGATGAGTTGTTCGCGCTCGGGATAGCGCCGGAGAACGTGTGGGCGGTCGAGGCGGATGAGCAGGCGTTTAAGGCCGCCGCCAAGCAACTCCACAACGGCGGTTGGCCGATCAAGCTTCATCAAGGCTCGCTGCACGAGTTCCTCGCAGTCGTGCCCGAGCAGTTCGACGTGGTGTATTTCGACGCATGCGGCCCGTTGTTTGGCGGGAAGCCCAAGACGAGCACTGTACTGCGCGAGCTATTCCTGAATCAGCGTTTGGGCCCGCTCTCGGTTCTGATTACCAACTTCGCGGCAACGCCACGCGACACGGAGGACGAATGGATCACACGGCTTCACGCCTGGTATGCTCCGCGCTACTTTCAGCCTGCCTGGGGCGAGATCGACGGCGCGATGGCGATCGAGCGGATCGGTAAACCTGCGGAGTTCCATGCCCACCTCAAACAGCACCTCGAGGGTTACTACAGCGACTTCGTGACGAGGTTCACGATCGAATTCGCCAGTGAACTCTTGCCGTGGTGGCGCGTCCGGGCACTGAAGGGAGCTAGGAGGGCTTACTTCGCGCCCGATGCAAAGCTGGCATGTGCAATCGAAGCGTCCATTGCGGACGGCCAGATTGTCACCGTGGACGGCCAGCCTTCGCTTGGCATCCTGCTGGATTCAACAGGCCACTGCCAACTTTCGCCTGATCAATACCAGTTCCTGTGGACCGTCGCGTTGGCAAGGGATCATCTAAATGGCAATGATGCCCTATTGGAAATACTGACCAAGGACACGCTGGAGGACGCGAAACTTTGCGACGCCATCAACGCAGTATCGTTGGTGAGGAACTACTTCGAGAGCATCGGCGGTGGCTTCGCGCAGCACAACAGCGACGCGTGCAGCGATGCGCTCCGCGAGGTCCTAGACCACTTCCGGTGGTTCGACTCCCCAGGCACTCCTGCCTACCAACTGTTCTGCGACACGCCGCTGCCAAATCTTGCCATCGACCTTTTGATGGGGGTCTATGGCTACCCCTACCACGTCAATCTGCAGAAGCTCAAGAGGATCGAATACACGGCGAAAATTACTCCGATGTACACCGACGTGTTCGTCCTGGACCAGTGCCGGTACATGTATGATTTGGTGCCGACTCTTGCTATGTTCGGCGACGCACTTCCTCTCACGCTCCAGCTCCAACTCCGGATCTGCATGAACCTGATCCGGCTACATACGCATGAGTCGTGCAGAGACCTGTACCGAGGCTCGGCACTCGCCGGCATGGAGGTGGAAGGGTTCAACATTCACGGCTGGCCTGATCGTGTGGTGTTGAAATAGCAGTCACCTTCAACTGGCGAACGCAGATCGCCAGACCAACCGTTTGTGAAGCGGCCCCGACTGGTTCGATTCGGCTCAAATCTGGGCGTTCTAGTAAGTCAAACGCCTAGCCCGGTCCTTCGAGCTCGGCTTGCAGGTCGCACCAACGGGTTTCGAAGTCGGCGAGGTGGGTGGTCGGCGCGGTGACTTCGTTGTGCAGGCGCAGGGCTTCGATGGGATCGGGGCACCGGACGAGCTTAGCCTGGGATTGACGGTTTTGCTCGTCCAGCGTGGCGATGTTGCGCTCGAGGGCGTGGAGTTCTTTTTGGATGTTGCGCTCGTTGCGGCAGAGCTTTTAAGGGTCGGATTTTTGGCGGCTGGCTGGCGGTTTGGCGCGCGGTGGACTTGTGCGCGGCGTTTTCTCGCGTTCGCCGTCGTCGATCGCCTTGTTGACCGAATTCCGACTTGCGCGGCGAGAGAAATGGTAGTTCAACTGGACTTGGCGGCCTTGGCCTTGGCCTTTTTCGGCGCCGGGGGTTCGTCTTTTGAGGTGGGGTAGTTCTCGAATACGTCGCCGTGGCCGAGGATGCGCGGGTCGTTCTGGCGCTTCAGTTCGGCCGTGAGTTGGTCGTTGAGCTTGGCCAACACTTCGCGATAGCCCGGATCGGCGGCCAGGTTTTTTACGCAATCGGGATCGCTCGCCAGGTCGAACAGCTCGTCGGCCGGCCGCTTGCCGAAGCAGAACTGCCAGTAGCGGTCCTGCTGGCCGAGCCCTTCGATGAATTGCTTCGTGGGACCGTCGTCGGTGTCGATCAGGCCCAGTTCGGGATTGCCACACGGCCAGCGGTCGGGCGCGAAGTTGTGCAAGTACAGGAGGCTGCCTTGGCGAATGCCGCGCACGGGATAGCCCAAACCTGCCGGCGTGCCGGGCCGGGCCCGCACGTCGTTGCGTTCGCGGCCGAGGATCACGGAGCTG
>DASXEJ010000241.1 GCA_036490175.1 Pirellulales bacterium
AACATCTTCGCTAATCGTCGCTGCGGTGCTATTGGAAATCGCAACGAGCGCGCGTCCCACATTTCGCAGCGCCTGGGCATGCACTTCGAGCAGGGTATCATCACCGGTTGGCTTAGGAGTGAACTCCAACCCAAACGAACCGCGAGGCGTGCCGGCAAAAAGCAAACCCGGCACTGGGGCGCCCCGCGGACGTCGATGCCGGCCCATCCGCCTGGCCGCTTCGCGCTCATCGTGGATTGCTTGTTCCTCAAACATCTTCTCGTATTGAATCAATACTTCGCCGGCCAGAAACGGGCTGATTCCCTCAGAGCCCGTTACGCCGCCCCCGCGAAGAAAAACGGCGGCCCTGGGCAACATTACGTGCTCGGTTGGCAGCAGACTGCCCTTCTGATGCTTAGCCGCCTCGATTCGCGATTGGACTTCAGCTAGGCGAGCGCGCAGCTGGGGCTCCATGACTGGATCGTCTTTTGCCTTCTCCAAAAGACGGCCGAGTTCAATCGCCTGGAGTTGCAAACGTATTACGTTGCTCATGGCCTGCTCGCTAGCAACGTGCGCGCTGCGGCGTCGTTGGCCGGGTGAACGAGGTCAACGGTCGCCATCCCTTTCCAAGCGCCGTCCGCGCGACGATGAGAAAATAGCCCATACCAATATTTCGCAGTATCGATGAGCAGGGAAGGATCAGATCCAAGCGGCACAAAGTAGTGATCGACCGAGTATTTTGCCTTCGTCTGGGCCGGTTTCCACAATTCCGGCCTTGGGCCGATGATCGCAAATAGGTCTATGGGAATGTGCGGGGCGCTAATGAAAGATACAACATCAATGTCGTTCGGAGACCGGCCCTCTTGGCTTTCAATGTCTTCAAGAAAGCTTCCGTCGAGCCACTGGAATCCTTGAATTCCAAGGGCGGACATATCCCCGCGAAGATTCAGAAAACCTTCAAGGATGTTCTTTCTCGGCGCCGACGTGGCAAAGCGGTCGCACAGCTCTTCAACCGTGCATACGTATGGCGAAAGATGAGCCGGCTCGCGTGGATCTCCCAAGTGCGGAGGCAATATATTAAGAATCGTATCAAAGGCCGGAATGGGCATGCGGCGTCCTTTAGTCGAATTATATCCAGCCCGGCGCCGCTTTGCCCACCGTAGATCGATACGCGAGGCCCAGAGGGGCAGCTCCCCGGCGCGCGGATGGTCGGACAGATGGCCGGTTTGGTGCCCCGCGTTCGCGTGGTTGCTCGGGCCGGTCGGGTCGCGTGATTCCTCGGGTCGGACAAAGCCTTCCGCTTTGTCCCATTGCAACTGCTCAACCAATTCGAGAGACTGGCCTGCCGAAACGTTCATCCTTCGGCATACGATTTTCAGCTTCTTTTCGGCTGCAGTCAAATTGGCCCGCGCCGGCCAGAATGGCCGGCGGCGCACGATCAGATACTGCCACTAATCCTAGTGCCATTCACGCATCCGCGTGTCCTGGCCACCCACGGCGTTGGTGTGACGGTGTGGGCTTCAAAAGACGTCGCGGCACCCATCCGGTTCGGCCGACGACCAGTCAGGCTGCCTGTTGATCGGGCGCACCCGACGACAGGATGGCCCTCTTCCAGTGCGGCGTGTGCGGCATCTGGACGAGGAACTGGGCGCGAAAATCGTCGCGCTCGCGGCGCCGCTCGCCTTTGCTGCGCAGGCGGCCGATGGTCCACTGCTTGAGCTTTCGCCGCCAGCTCACCTGGCGGCGCGCCCGATCCAGCCACTGATCCATGCGGCTGACGAAAAGCTGGGCGCCGTTGACGAAGCGCTGGTCGACCGGCCCTTTGACGCCGATGCCGAACACCGTGTGCGGATAATCTTCGACGCCTTGCCAACCGACGATCGTGCCGGCCAGCGGCGTCAACAGCCGCGACAGGCAGCTCGGCGTCAGCCGCCAATAGTCGCTGGGAAAATCGTGGACCCGAAAATCGAGCGGCGTGCTGATCAGCAGCGCCCCGCCGGGCGCCAGCACGCGGATCATCTCGTCGATCGCGCGGCGCACTTCGAATACGTGCTCGAGCGTTTCCACGCAGACAATCGTCTGCGCCGTGTCGTCGGGCAGCTTGAGTCGA
>DASXEJ010000242.1 GCA_036490175.1 Pirellulales bacterium
CACGTGACCACGCACCAGGGGCAGATAAACACTGCGGTTCCGGTTCGCTTCCAAGATAGCCTTCACGTTTGCGCCGGCTGTCAGCTCCATCGTGCCCAACTGTCCTACGGGTGATCCGGCGGGACGGTCGAAATCCAGTCGGCCGCTGACGACCAGAACCGCGTCGCGAATGGCCTCTGCTTCCAAGCGTCGGCGGGGAAAATGCCACAGCAACTGATTCATGCCGTCGACGTCCGCCCCCCGCGGGTCGTTTTCTTGCGAGCCCTGCCGGTAGGTGCGAGAGAGCACCAGCTCACGCAGCAACGTGCGCAGGCTCCAACCTTCTTGGACGAATCGTAAGGCGAGATTGTCCAGTAGCGCGGCGTGCGCCGGTTCTTCGCACTGCAATCCGAAATTATCCCCGGTCGCGACGATGCCGACCCCGAAAAGTTTCGACCAGGCGCGGTTGACGGCCACTCGCGCGGTCAAGGGATTGTCGGGCGAGGCGATCCAGCGGGCCAGTTGCAGGCGGCCGCTCGAGTCTACCGGCATCGTCGCGGATACGAGCGGCTTGATGATGGTCAAGACATCGCGCGGCACCTGCGCGCCGAGCTGTTGCACTTCGCCCCGGATGCGCACGGCGATGTCCATCGGCGGCGTCCGATCGGTAACGGCCATGACGACGGCGTCGGCAGCCGCGGCAAAATATGCGGACGATGAGAGGTTGTAGTTTTCTTCCAGGATCTTGCGGCGCTGCTGCGTCGGCTTGAGGTCGGTCTGATTCTCGCGGCGCAGTCGGGCGATTTCGTTTTGAGCTTCAGCGCACTGCGTTTCCAGGTCGAGCATGGCCTGCCGTGCGGCGGTCAGCGCTGCTGGCTCCGGTTGGTCAGACGCCAACGGAAGGAGACGTTTCGGGTCGCCTGCCAGGCGACTGGGTGTCACGCCGTCGTGAACTTCGCTGCTGCGAAAGATGCCGGCCAGCGCGTAATAATCGGTGGTAGGAATGGGGTCAAACTTATGATCGTGACAGCGGGCACAGGCGACAGTCAGCCCCAGCATCGACCGGCTGGTGACGTCGATTTGCTCGTCGGCAACTTCCAGCAGGTACGCTTCGGGATTGAACTCGTTCAAGCCTTTCAAGCCCACCGCCAGAAAGCCGGTGGCTGTCAATTGAGCGTTGCGCTGCTCAGTCGTCATAGCGGGCAGCAGATCGCCAGCCAGTTGCTCGATCAGAAACTGATCGTACGGCTTGTCGGCATTGACTGCGTCAATGACCCAATTGCGATAGCGCCACGCCTGGGCATACGGCGCATTGCGGTCCTTGCCGGTGCTTTCGCCATACCGCGCCACGTCGAGCCAGTGCCGGCCCCAACGTTCGCCGAATCGAGGACTGGCCAGCAGTCGATCGACAACTCGTTCGTAGGCCGCCGGCGCTGTGTCGTTGCCGAAGTCTGCTTGCTCAGCCGGCGTGGGTGGTAAGCCAATCAAGTCGAACGTAACGCGCCGCAACCATACATCGCGCGGCGCGTCGTCGGCCGGGTGCAGGCCGACCGCCTCGAGTTTGGCCAGAATGAATCGGTCGATATCGCAAGATGGCCACTGCGCATCTTGCACCGGCGGTATTCCCCGCACGGCGACGGGTTGAAAGGCCCAATGCTGGCGCGCCGTTTCGAGGTCGATGGTCTTAAGGGCGGCGGGCGTCGTGCCGTCGGCGCTGCGCGGATCGGGGGCACCGAGCTCGATCCAGCGGGCAAAATCGGCGATCACGTCGGCAGAGAGCTTGCCCGTCGGAGGCATCTCCAGGCCTTCGTGCCGTAGCGCCGCAAGCAGCAGACTTTCCTGTGGCTTGCCGACAACCAGGGCCGGTCCCGATTCGCCGCCGGCGAGCACACCGGCCCGCGAGTCCAATCGCAGCCCGGCTTTGGCCTTGCCGGGCATGCTATGACATTCATAGCAATGCGTAACCAACACGGGCCGGATTTTCTGTTCGAAGAACTCGACGTGTTCAGGCGCGATCGGCGCACCGTCGGTCGTGGTAGATTTCTCTGCCGGCAACGCCGGCTCTGCCGTAGCGCGTATCGACGGCATAACGGCGAAGGCACATGCTGCGGTCGTCGCTAGTAGCATCATCCGAGCGCGTGTGACGATCCGCGGTGCGCGCGGAACCGCGCTGAGTCGTAACCGCGACGGCCCAGAGTTGATTCTGCGGCGAGTCACCATTGCTATCTACGCATTTGTTCTCAGGCGGCCCGGCGGTCTGACGAAGTCGTGGCCGCGGCGCCGCCGGTTCTATTTTCGCGTACTAGTTGCACGACGGCGCCACGCGGCGGCGAATGCGAAGCCGACGAGGGCCAACACACCGGCGGTGGGTTCTGGCACCGACGTTGCTGTGCCACTTCCCGAGCCACCCCCAGGGTTATACGAATGCAACCAGTTGGTGGCGATGATGTTAACGTCCAGGCCGTTGACGATGCCATCTCCGTTGACGTCGCCGGCGGGGCCCGTCTTCAACCAGTTGCTAGCCACCTGGTTGATATCCAGACCATTCACGATGCCGTCCAGCGAGATATCTCCATCCTGTGCTGGGCGTGCCGTCAGTACCAGGCCGGTCGCCGTGAGCGTGTGGTGCAACGACAGAAAGCCACCGAGATACGTCCCCAAGTAGTTGCTGAAGTCGCCCGTCTCGGACGTGTACCGCAAGACGGTGAACGAATCGCCCAACGACGGCTGGTAGCCGTTGGTCAAACGTATTTGGAGCGTGCCGGCAAGTTGTGCGGCTCCTGTTTCCTGCACCCGATCGTAGGTCGTGCCCGCCGTCGTACCGCCGAGGTCGATCTGTAGCGTTCCGGTGCTGGTGAATGCCAGCAGGTCAGTTGTGATATTCATCAAGCCGATATTGCCGAAAGCCGGTGCGTCTTGCGGGCTCAAACCTGGCGCCAATGTGCCGGCGATCGTCACGGCCCGCGTGCCGTTGGGCGTCATGTTGGAGTTCGAAGTGAGCGGCTCGAAGTTGTTGGTGAGCGTCAGAGTTGTATCAATCGCACCGGCACCGCCCAGCGTGGCGCCAGGGGCGACGGTGACAAAGCGGCGACCGGTCGCCGAGCCAGAACCGCCCACGTTGTCGATCAACAGGCTTCCTTCGCGAACCCAGGTGCCACCTTCGTAGAAGCTGCCGATGGGGCTGCTCAATTGCAGGACGCCGCCCCCTTCTTTGGTCAACGCGCGGTTCGTTCCGTTAGCGTTGTTACTGCCGGTGACTTGCTTTTCCAGGTTGAGGGTGCCGACAGACGAAACGGACGCATTGACAAAGATGCCGGCTCCAGCACCTAAACCACTGGTCCAGACCTGGCCGCCATTGAAGTCGATGGGCGAATTGAAGTTGGTCGTGCCGGAGGTGCTTTGGTATCGCAAAGCGCCATCGAATCCGAAGCCGTGACCGGCGCCGGCCGAGGTTACTTTGCCTGGACCGCTGAGCGTGAGGGTGCTGCTGGAACCGAGGCTGACATTGGCCGGCGTGCCGTCGATGTCGAACTGGCCGCCAAATCCCACGGTTACATTGCCGGCATTGGGCAGACTGTTGTCGGTAATCCGCAGGCCACCTGCGGTGACCATGGTATTACCTTGGAAAAATGGCGAGCTGGCGATCGTCACGTTGGCATAGCCGAAGCCCGTCGTATTGCCGATTTGCCCCTGATTGTTCAGGTAGAGCGTGCTATTGGCGTCACCGCTGATACCGCTTGAAAGCGCCAGGCCCGTTTGGCTGTCGCGCCGGTAGCCGACATTCAAGAACAATTGGGCAGCATGTGCCGCGTTGCCGTCATTCAAACCAATCTGAATGGGCATGGCAATTTCATTGCCGCTTTCCTGGGCGTCGCCGCTACCCGTGGCGCGGGCGCTGGTGATGACCCCCGCGCCGCCCGTCGCGCTCCCCAGAAAAATCAACTTGCTGCCGGTCGAGCTCGACAGGATCGTTTCTTGCGGATTGTTGGAGTTGTCGTTGGTAAACCGCAACGTGCCTAATGTGACGTTGTTCGTCAGATCGACCGTGCGTACGGCAGAATCGGCCGGCGCGACGAACGTGGCCGTATCGCCGGCAGCGTTGGGCACGCCGGCGTCCCAGTTTGCCGAGGTGTTCCATGAATAACTATTCGGCCCGGCGACGCCGGCTGGAGTAAAGTTCGAGTCGACAGCCAGGGCCGGACGCGCGCCAATCGCAACGAGCGCGATCATCGTAAATACCCAGGGCGTTTTTGAATGCGCAGATGTGAAGTGTGACACGAAGATGTTCTCCCAAATCAAGATGTCAGAGTGGGCATTGATGCGAAAACAAGATGCGCTGCGGACAAGTTATCGAAGGCAGATGCCGATTGTGTCCTGCGACATCGTCGAAGGCCGGAACCGAACGAAGCAGCCAGCAAAACCATCAGAGCGAGCGCGCCGCCTGAGGGTTCTGGAACAGATACCGCCACGTTGCCGGCGGCGCCCCCGTAGACGTCCAGCCAGTGCGACGCGATCACGTTGATATCGAGGCCGTTAACGACGCCGTCGCCGTTAACGTCGCCAGCGACACCCGATTTCAACCAATTGGTGGCAACCTGGTTGACGTCCAAGCCGTTAACTACGCCGTCGAGGGTGATGTCGCCGTCCAGTGCCGGCCGTGCGGTAAGCACAAGATTCGTTAGACTCAGTGTGTGTCGCAGCTCGAGGTATCCGCCGAGATTCGTCCCGGCATAGTTGTTGAAGTCGCCGGTCGCCGAGGCAAAGTTCAGCACCGCGAACGAATCCCCCAGCGCCGGATGAAAGCCATTCGCTAAATGAACATCGAGCGTGCCGGCCAAGGCCGCGTCGCCGTTGACCTGCAATCGATCGAATGCCCCGCTGCCGGCCAGATCCACCGAGAGGACCGCTGTCGATCCGTTGATCGTTACGTTGTTATCGATCGTGAGCGTCCCCACGCCGAAGTTCGCCGCGGAGTCTCCCGGCGAGAGGATCGCACCGTCGGAAACGGTCACGGGCCCGGCGATAGAACCGACGCCGGCAAGCTGCGCGCCAGAGAAAACGTTTACTGCGCCGGTGCCCGTGCCCGATCCCGAAGTATTGCCCACGCGGAGCGTGCCGGCGAGGACGTCTGTCCCGCCACCGTATGTGTTGCCCGTTGCGTTGGCCAACACCAGGGTGCCGTCGCCGCTCTTGATGAGCTTCTGGGTCGTATCCGTGCCCGAGAGTTGGTTCCCTAGCACCAAGGTGCCGATCTGACCGGCCGAGGCGTCGGTGGCGTTGACGAAGATCGTTGCCCCTTGGTTGCGCAATTGAATTGGGTTCGTGAAATCAGAAGTATTGTTGCCGTCCTGGTAGCGGAACGCTCCCTCGGGCGCAAAGCCCCCTGGCTTGCCTGCGCCACTGAGGGAGAGAACCGACGCTCCGGCCAGGTACAGCTGCGGTGTCGCGCTGTCGACGATGAATTGTCCGCCGGAATTAACCGTGATCCCGGTGGCGTTCGACAGGTTGTTGCCGCTGGAGTGAACGCCGCCTCCCTCGACGATGATCTTGCCATCGAAATTCTGCGAGGGGCCGATCGTGACATTGGCCTCGAGCGCCATGGTCGAGGATCCGGCCGAGTCGGTGTTTTTCTTGGTGAAAGTGCGGTCGGCCGAGCCGATGATACCGCCGGCAAGATTCATTCCCGTCAGGTCGTTCTGCCGCTGATCGCCGTAGACATCCAGGTTCGAGCCCAGCACAACGGGCACCTGGATCAACGTGTTGATGCTGCTGTCCTGCAGACCGGGGCCGATGCGATTCTCGATTTTCGAGTTGCTGCCGAAGCTGACGAAAAACAGTTCGTTCGTACCGTCACCGCCGCTAGTGAGCGTGACACCGTAGCCCCCCTGCTGCGAAGGGTTGTAGAGCGTCAACGCCCCCAGAACGATGTCTTTATCCAACTCGACCGTGCGAATGGCGTCGGTCGACAGGCCGACGAATTGAGCCACGGCGTTTTGTCCATCCGGAAAAACCGGAAATGTCGGAGACCAATTTCCGGATTGGATCCAGCTGTACGTTCCGGTTGTGGTCGGCACGAAGGTCTGCTGGGCGGTGCAGCGACGCTCCAGCGCCACCAGGGCGAGGCACAAGCACATTGCCGCGACCGCGCGTGTGCGGCGGTTCGATTCACAGCGGTAAGAATGCAAACTCATGGACAACGGTGTACGCCTTCCGCAGAGCTTTGCCGATTGATTACGAAACAAAAATGCAGCCGTCCAGACAAGTTTTGCAACTTGCCCGGACCGGTTTGCACACGAGCCCAGATTTAAAAATAGTTGTTCAAAGGATCCCATCACTCACACGGATGATGACCGTGCGCCGCGCTGGCGACGACGATACCCAAGCAGCATTCCCAGTCCGCCCAGCAGCGCCAACGACAACGTGGCCGGTTCGGGCACGGCCGTGAGCTTCAACCCGAAGTCGTTGCCGGTGCCTCCGTCGTACATCCACTGGAACGTATCGTTGCCGACGACCAACGTCTGGCCTTCGGCAATGTTGGCGAATGTGCCCGAAATGGGCGAGCTACCCGCCTTGTCGATCAAGGCGTAGAAGTCACCGACCGTTCCGCCGCTGAACGATGGATCGATCGTGAAATTCAGCGTTACGTTGCTGGCGATCGTCACATTGGCTGTCGAGTTCACCAGCATGACTTTGTCGAACGCGGTGGGGCTGAGCATTTCCGCTGTCAGCGTCGATCCGCTGGCGAACGCCAGCAGGTTGGTAGTGATCGACATTTTGCCAATGTCCATCGTCAATGGATTGCCGTCCGGCATGCCCGGCGACAGGTTTCCTTTGATCGTGACCGCCTGCGTGCCGTTGGGCGTCATGCTCGTGATGGTCGTAAAGGGCTCGACATTGTTGGTCAGCGCCTGATTGGTGTTGATCGTTCCGGTGCCGCCCAAGGTGGCGCCTGGTTCGACCGTGACAAAGCGGCGGCCGGTTGCGGAATCGCCGGTCGCGTTGTCGATGAGGACACTGCCCGTGCGCACCCAGGTTCCGCCCTCGTAGTAATTGCCGGTGTCGTTGCCGAGGATGAGCGTGCCGGCACCTTCTTTGGTCAGCGTGCGGTTGGCAGCGCCGGAAGTATTGGCGCCAGTCACTTCCTGCCCGAGGTTCAAGGTGCCGCCGGTATTAACGAAGACGGTGGCCCCGGCGCCCGTGTTGCTGGTGTAGAGCGCGCCGCCGTTGATATCGACGGGGCTATTGAAGGTCGTGCTACCGGACGTGCTCTCGTAGCGCAGGGCCCCGCTGGGACCATAGCCGCGTAGTGTCGCGCCGTCGGAGGAGATTTTGCCAGGGCCGCTCAACGATAGCGTGGCATTGCTGCCAAGATTGACAGTGGACACGGTGCTGTCGATTTGAAATTGCCCGCCGAAGCCGATCGACACGCTGCCGGCATTGGCGAGGTTATTACCGGTTACACGGATGCCACCAGCGGTGTCGTTGATCGTGCCCTGGAAATTGGGTGAATCGGCGATCGACACATTGGCGAATCCGTGCCCATTGGTCCCGTTCGCTCCGCCGTTATTGAGCAAGATCGCACTGTTTTTGTCGCCGATGACTCCGCCCGACAACGACAGGCCGATCTTGCTATCGCGTCGAAAACCGACATTCAGAAACAACTGTGTCGCATGTCCGGATACACCGTCGTCGAGCCCCAATTGCAGGGGCACAGCGATCTCGTTGCCTTGGTCGAGAGCCTGCCCGCTGGCGGCGCCCGGGCGGTCGCTGGTCAACGTCGGTTGCCCACCGGTAGCTGTCTGTTGCAAGATGAGTTTGCTCCCGTCGTCGCTGGAGAGGATCGTGTTTTGCGGGTTGTTGCTGGTGTCGTTCGTAAACGTCAGCGTGCCGAGCGTGACGTTGTTCGACAGGTTGACCGTCCGCACGGCCGAATCGACAGGAGCCAGGAACGTAGCCGAATCCGCGACGGCATTGGGTACCCCGGCGCTCCAGTTGCCGGCCGTGTTCCACTGATACGTGTTGGTCGTGGTGGGCGTGAAGTTCGTCACCACGGCTGCGGCGCGGCTGGCGACACTGCAGGCAAGAACCGTCAACATCAGGCGCAGCCCGAGTTGTTGGTACTGTCGACCGTTTGTTCTGAATGGCATGTAGCGTCCCTCCCGGTTGCAGTAAGTTGCTGAGAATCGATGAAGAGCGAGGGCAAGATCCCTAACGGAGCGAAAACTCAAAGTACGGGTTTAACTGGCTTAATTTGACGGACTAAAAAGAACCAATGGCCAGGCCGTCGCTACGATTGGCCAAGCGTTGATAAGTCCCCATCATGCTGATCGGGTTGACAAGCGGACTGTTTGGGTCAGTGCTAATAGTTGGATCGCCACTTCCCAAGAGATTGAAGTCAATCGTTTGCGAAAGGAACGACACATGGCCGTCGGCAAACAGGAACTGCGCACCGCTGGGATGCAGGCTGCTGAAGCCGCCCGAGGCGAGCCCACCGCCGGGCGCATTGATCTGCGTAAAGGTGACCCCAAGTGTGTTCCGGATCGTGGCGCCGTTGATGCTGTTGGGATCACTGGTGCCACACCAAACTGCGGCGAAGTCACCATTCGATTCGTCGGGGAGCGCGTTCCAGGCGCGTTCGCCCACCATGATGGTCTGACTGGTTCCGTCGGTGATGTCGACCATCCGAATGCTGCTGGGAGCGTAGAAGATGCCGCCGGGGTCTTTGGGCTTGGGGTTCGTCGGCGTCACATGCGTTTGATCGGAATACACCCAAAAGGTGCCATGTACGCCAGCGTAGTTCGATGTAGCGCCGGGAGTGGGGCCATAAGCGTCGGGAGGCGCCGCCGACTTTTTCAGTATCCGCTGTGATGAATCGTTCAAATCGGGCGCGTTGCCGTCGGAGGGACAGCGAAATGTGGGTATGACCATCTGGATGTTGGCTCGCTGATTCGGATCACTAAGCAAAGTGTGCAGGTCTTGCGAGACGATCTTCGCCTGATCACTCAATGTCCCCTGCTCGATGTAGGGCAGGACCAAAGCGTTCCAGCTCCAAGCGCCCCACCGACCTGAGTAGCGATATTGCCCATTTGGCGCGCGGGCCAGTTGGTAGCCCGACGGAAAAGCCCCCATGCTGTCGTGATGATTGATCAGCGCAAGCCCCAATTGCTTGAGGTTGTTCGAGCACTGACTGCGGCGGGCGGCTTCGCGCGCGGCCTGGACGGCCGGCAGTAGCAGCGCAATCAGGATGCCAATAATGGCAATCACGACGAGCAACTCGACAAGGGTAAATCCACCATGTTTTTGTCGCGTCGCTTGGTGGTGAGCGGTAACTGTCGAACGAGTAGAGTTCATACAAATCCTTTTATCTTCCCATCGCACGGGGGCGATTTGGCTCCTCGTTTCAGCGGCAGACAGCGACGTGAAATTGGATGCGGACGATGAAGCGGTTGCGCGGGCCAGAATCTTGATTTGGCGGCGATAGCGCGGACGGAAATCACGATCCACTACCTCCCTCGGGCGGCGCTATGGCGATGACCGACGAACGTGGCGAGCGAATACCTAGACAGGAGAACCAACGCCACGTGGCGGCAAAATGCACAGCGACGCACCACAGGCTTGGCGGCCGGAACCGAATGACCACAGCCGCAAGCCACAGTCAGCAAGATTTGCACAGCGAACGAGCGCCGCCCCCCGGCGGCCAGCTCAAAGACGTCTAACGAAAATCGAATCTAAATAAAGCTTGAAATAGTGTCATTCATCTTTTGCGGATTGCGCTTCATCTATTCCGGCAGGCGTAAATCATTCGCCGCCATAGGATTAAGATCAACTTCTGGAAGCACGCGATGCGTCGCGCCCGCGGGCACGCCCGCATTGCTCTCATGCAGATCAACCGGAATTCATCTGCAAGCCCCACGTTCGACCTAGGCGCGCTAAGCACAGCTCAGCGCGGCCGAACCGGTGCGCGGTCCACGTCGCCACATCGAATGGTCGCGCCTTCGCGCATGGCACGGACGGAATCCGAGGGCATGCGGTAGTGAACGCCCGTGGGTTTTGTGATCGCCAGAAACTGTATTAGCCGTGGGCCAACGGGCGAACGAGGAATGAGTTCGTGGTCGGCATGACATGGCTGTAACGGGACTCCATCGAGGGTGCGAGAGACGCAACGCCTCCGGAAGTCCGGTCAGCGAGTTGATGAGCTAGTGCAAGCGTTAGCGACTATGCTCATCAACTTAGTACGGTATGAAGTATAGGCATGCGGTCCGACTTGGTCATGCATGATTTGCGGCTTGAGATGCAGATTTTGCCGCAACGATTTTCGCTTGGAAAGCAGACCGATTACGATAACTCGTCAGAAAGTTCAGGTTTTGCGGCAGTGCGTTCTTTGCGTCCAAAGTTTCCTTGCAATCGCTACGGAAAAGGAGAATGTCATAGAAACCTTGCGGCGCGAGAACATCCAATCGGGGCACCAGGGAATCGCTATGTCCAAGAAGATTCCGCATGTGGCGCTGCTTGTCGAGACGTCGCGCAGCTATACCAGGCACCTGCTCCGCGGCGTCAAGCGCTACATGTCGGAACATGGTCCCTGGTCAGTGTTTCTCGAGATGCGCTCACTCGATTCGCGCGTTCCCCCTTGGCTCCGCAATTGGCAGGGAGACGGCATCCTGTGCCGCAGTTCGGGCCAGCAAATGATCGATGCCATCGCCGCCACGGGGTTGCCGGCCGTCGAGCTACGGGCATCTAAGTTGGGCCACAAAATGCCCTTCGTCGGAGTCGACAATCGGGCCCTCGGCCAAATGGTGGCCGAGCATCTTTTGGAGCGAGGATTCCGGAATTTCGGCTGCTACGAAATCGACATAGAGTCGTTCTTCGAGGAACGTCGCAATAATTTTGTGCAGACCCTGGGGGCCCAAGGCTTTCAATGTCATTGCTACAAGTCGCGCGAGCGCAGCGAGCAACCTTCGGAGTGGGAGCGGCAACAGGCCGAATTGACCGATTGGGTTAAGCAATTGCCCAAGCCGGTGGGCATCATGGCCTGCACAGATCAACTGGGATTCTGGCTGCTGGATGCCTGCAACAGGGCGGGGATTGCCGTGCCCGAGGAGATCGCCGTGGTGGGGGTGGAGGACGACGAATCGCTGTGTGAAATGGCTACGCCGCCGATGTCGAGTGTCCATTTTTCCTCGGTGCGGACCGGCTTCGAAGCGGCCGCGTTGCTGGGCCGACTAATGGCCGGAGAAGCTCCCCCCTCTGAGCAGTTGCTCATTCCGCCGATCAGCATTACCACGCGGGGTTCGTCGGACGTGGTGGCCATCGAAGATCGCGTGGTCGCCAAGGCGCTGCAGGTGATTCGCGAACGCGCGCGGGAAGGAATTCGGGTCGACGATTTAAGCGTAGCCGTGGGTATTTCGCGGAGCACCTTGGAACGTCGCATGCGCCGCCTGCTGGGCCGATCTCCGCAGGAGGAAATCATGCGCGTGAAGCTAAATCACGTCCGCGAGATGCTTGCCGAGACCAATTTGTCGCTGGAGCGTGTCGCCCAGCGCGCCGGGTTTGCTCACGTGCAATACATGGTGGAGCTATTCCGCAGCCGCTTCGACATCACCCCAGGCCAGTATCGTAAGAAAGTGCGCCTTCCGGAATCGTAATCTGTGGCAAAGTATTCTTGCCAAGTCCTTGCGTGGCCTTGGGGAACGCCGACGCCGCTGCCGGAAAACCTGCATGACGATGCGGGGTATGTTGAATGACGATCCGCGCGACAACGTTTAGAATTCAGGTGCTGGGGAGGGGACAAACTTCTAGGGGTTGCATTGTTTTCTCGCGGTGCTCGCTCCGGACGTTACTGCTTATTGGACAACAGTCGATCGAAAGACGACCACCCGCCGCGACTTTCTTCGAGCATCCAGACCGCGACTACGAGAAATCGACCTGTAAAGAGTCCGTAATGCGCGCGACTTGAGACTTTCAAACATGGAAATAGGTGCGCTTTGGATCAAGTCTTGATCATCGTCGGTGATGCCGCCGAAACCCTCGACACGCTGTATCCGATCTATCGGCTGCGGGAAGAGGGCATTAGGCCAGTGGTGGCGGCCCCCACGCGCCGTCGGTATCAAATGGTGATGCACGAGGTAAGTCCCGGGTGGACGATCACGCGCGAGTGGGAAGGATACACGATCGACGCCGACGTGGCGTTTGCCGATATTGATCCCGAGGATTACCTGGGCATCTATTTCAGCGGCGGGCGTGCCCCTGAATATTTGCGCTACGATGTGGACCTGGTGCGCATCACGCGTCATTTTTTCGCCGAGGGCAAACCGATCGCTTGCGTGTGTCACGGCGTCGAGATTCCCGCCTATGCAGGCTGCGTCAGCGGTCGCCGCATGGCGACGGTGCCGAAGTGCCGATTCGATCTCGAAGTTTGCGGCGGCACGTTCGTCGATGCTGCCTGCGTAGTCGACGGTAACGTCGTCAGCGGTCGAACCTATCACGACCACGGCGACTTCATCGGCCCCTGGATCAAGCTGTTGCGACAGGCCCGCGAATTGGCCATCAGGCCGGTAACAGCAAACGGTTCTGCGCCGCACTTCAAAACTCAGCGGGCTCACGATGCCTCTCAAGCACACCAGGCGTAATTTTCTCGGCGCTAGCGCGGCCGCAATGGCGGCTCCCTGGGTGTGGCCCGGCGTTTCGGCAGCCACGGCCAAGGAACGAGCGCCCGGCAGTAGCACTCGCCCGCGCCTGGGGGCCATCGGGCTACGATACCAAGGTTCGGTTATCGCCCGACAGGCGGCGCTTTACGGAGACTTGGTCGCCCTGTGCGATGTCGATGCCGATATAGCCGCCAAGGCCAAGGAAGAGTTCGGAAATCAAACAACGGTCTACGAAGATTATCGCAAGCTGCTCGATCGCGCCGACATCGATGCCGTGCTGATCGGTGCGCCCGACCATTGGCACGCGCCAATGCTGATCGACGCTTGCCGGGCCGGCAAAGATGTCTATTGCGAAAAGCCGCTGACGCTCACGATCGACGAAGGAAAACAAATTCTGCGCGTGGTCGCAGACACCAAGCGTGTGGTTCAGGTAGGGACCTGGCAACGCAGTGACTCGCGCTTTCGTCTGGCGGCCGAGATGATTCGCGCGGGACGGGTCGGCAAGGTACGCAAGATTACCATCGTGCTGGGAAAGAACGTCCAAGGAGGTCCCTTCGCCGAAGCCACACCGCCGCCGAACCTTAACTGGAATTTATGGCAGGGTCAAACTCCGTCGGTCCCATATATTGCCGAGCGGTCGCACTACACCTTTCGCTGGTGGTATGAATACGCCGGCGGCCAGATGACTGACTGGGGAGCGCACCACGTCGACATCGCCCAATGGATGTTGGACCGCGACCTGGGCGGCCCGGTCGAGATCGAAACACAAGCCGACTTCCCCAACGTGGCGGGCGGCTACAACGTGGCCAAGGACTTTCAAGCGCGGCTGCGTTACGCCGACGGCATCGAGGTCGAGATTCTCGACAATGGCCGCAACGGCATCCTGGTCGAAGGGGACCAAGGACGGCTGTTCGTCAACAGGGGATCGATCTCAGGCAAGCCTATCGAAGAATTGGCCGACGCTCCTCTGCCGCGGGACAAGCTTCGTCTGTATGCGGACGACAATCTGTCGCGGCCGGAGCGAGCCGGCAAGCTCGACGCGATCATCAATCATATGGGGAACTTCTTCGACTGCCTGGAAACGCGCCGCACGCCGATTTCGGACGTCGTCAGCCAGCATCGCAGCGCCACGGCCTGCCACCTGGCCAACATTTCGATGCGCCTCGGGCGGAAGCTGGCCTGGGATCCGCAGGCCGAGCAATTCGTCGGAGACGACGAGGCCAACCGGTGGCTGAGCCGTCCGCAGCGCGAGGGCTTTCAGTTTAGCGCGTAGCAGTGACCCACGACGAGCCTGGCTCGACCTTCTTTTGCACGTCGCACGATGACTATCCCACTATCCCGCCGACAGTTTTCAGCCGCGATGGCCGCGTCGGCCGCCACGCTGTGCGTAGGCGGGGCGCAGGCGACTGTCGCACCTGAGCGTTGGAAAATGCGGTACGTCCTGGGCTCGTGCCTGTACGGCACAGCCAGTCTGCGAGAAATTCTGCCCGAGGTGGCCAGGTCCGGCGCCGCGCATCTGGACGTCTGGCCGCGCGTGCATGGTAATCAACGCGAGCAGATGGACGAACTAGGGCACGACAACGTTCGGGCGCTGTTGCAAGAGAACGCCGCCAAGGTGGCCATATTCACGCGGTACGATTTGGGGCCCTTCCGCCTGCAGGACGAGATCCGGGTGGCGCAGCGGTTCGGGGCGCCTTTGGTGATCTGTGGCGGGCAGGGGCCGAAAGGTCTGAGCGGCGAGGACCTCGCGCAGGCCGTTCGCGAATTCGTGAAGCGCTTGGAACCTACGCTGGCCTTGGCCGAGCGCGCCGGAGTAACGATCGGCATCGAGAATCACGCCCAGAACCTGATCGAATCGCCGGACTCGCTACGGTATCTGGCCGACTTTGCCAAGGGACGGCCGCTGGGCATCGCGCTCGCGCCGTATCATCTGTCACAGGATCCGCCGGCGCTCGCACAGTTGATCGAAGACATAGGACCACGACTCGTACACTTTTACGCCTGGCAACATGGATCTGGCGCTGTGGCCGATCTGCCAAAGGATGAAGAGCTCAGCCAGTTGCCGGGGCGTGGCAAACTCGATTTCGCGCCATTGATCGCGGCCTTGGCCAAGATCAACTACACGGGCTTTACCGAAGTCTTCATGCATCCGACGCCGCGCGGCATCCCGATCTGCGCCACCACGGCCGAAGTCACAGCCGAAGTGGTTCGAGCCCGCGAATATCTGGAATCACTCGTTCCGGCCTGACGCAGACCACTGTGCGAATTATCTTCGCCGGCGCTGTAGCAGGAGCAAGCCCAGGGCACCCAGCACGGCCAGCATCGCGCTGGCCGGCTCTGGAATCCTCACCGCGGCGGTGGCGTCTGCGCTGGTGATCGTGAGCGTGGGTGCGAATTGCGCGTTTCCTTCTTTGGAATAAAAGCTGGCCAGCGAACTGGAGTTCGTTTGCTCGATGTAAATCGTGATCAGATCCGCCTCGGGGGTGCCGGCGAAGTGCGCCGCCAGGTTAAGAAACACCGCCAGGTTGGCGTTGTTGAACGAGATGGTCTGGCCGGCTGCCGTGGCGCCCACGGTAAGCGTTCCCAAATTTAGAATGCTGGTGATATTCGTGCTGGTGGCATTCAAGCCGAGGGTGCCGCTTTTGCCATCGAAGGTCAGCCCGGGTGCGTTATTGAATTGAATCGTGTTTTCACTCCAGTTCCAGCCCGGAGCATCTTGCTCGAGCCCGAAGATCTTGAACTGGTGCGTTCCGGCAAGCGCGCTCGCCAGTGTCAGACCGAGCGTGGCGTCCGTGATCGAGCCCGAAGCGATTTGCGAGAGGTCGAACTTGAGTGCGATGACCTGATTGCTGCTGCCACTTGTGCCCGACCAGATCGCGTCGAGTGACGGGCCCAGGCCGCTTCCGCCGCTGACGGCAGTCGTGCCGCCATTTTCAGTAACGATCGCATCGGCGCCGCGCCCGAATCCTGTCGTCAGCGCCGTGATGTGCGTCTGAGCTGGCGCATAGGCATGGGGCGACAGCGATTGCAGATAGTTCTCCAGGTACGTGTAGCCGTTCGAGGCAATACGATTGGCATCGTACTGAGCCGGGTTCAGCCCATTGGCTTGCGCCCACCAGTCGGGGATGCCGTCGTTGCTGGAATCCTTGGTCGGGATGCCGGCCGTTAGTGCCGGCCAGCCGCCGACCTGAGTCTGCGAGTCGATAATCGCGCCGGTTTGATTGATCACATTGCGGACGATCTGTCGATCGACAGAATCTTGCGAGTATGAAGCGCCGGCGTGGCTGAGCACCTGGATATACGCCTCGCGAGCATCGCTGGCGTTCACTAGCGGCATATTGCCATTATCGTTGAACGGCGTCGACGAGGCGGTGTACGTGCCACTCACTAGCGACGTGCCTGTGGCCGGCGTGCCGTCGAGCACGCCATTCTTATTGCTATCGCGATAATTTCCCTGGAAATAGATCTGCGTTGTTGCCGAGTCAGGTTGGAACAGCGAATTGCCCGAACTTGTGCTCGGCCCGTCGATGCCGTAATTGCCGACGTAGTTCATTTTCAGAGTATCACCGGTCCCGCTGTAGCCGAAACGGCCGCCGGGGTTCTGTATGACATTATTGACAAAGTCGAGGGTCAGTCCGGTGCCGACGGTACTATTCCCTTGAGCGCGCGGGTTGCGGCTGTCGTTGTCGGCGTACAGATCGTGCGAGTAGGTGATGTCTCCGCCGTTGATCAACGATCCGTAGCTGTGCGCCCCCTCGGGATGGCCGGCGTTCTTGAGGGCCTGGGTGATAAATGAATACTGCACCGAAACGTTTGTCGAGCTGTCGGTGACGGACAAGGCCTCGTCGACGCTCCAGGAAGCAGTCACGTGATCGATCATGACATTGGTCGAGCCGTGGATGCCCAGCGAATCTGGCTCGTAGGTATTGCCCGGATGTTGCGTGTTGGTGTCGCCCACACGAAACCGCATGTATTGGATAACGTCGTCGTGCGAGTTGACCACTTCGGTCTGATAATCAGCGATCGTTATGCCGCCGCCGGGCGCGGTCTGGCCGGCAATGGTCAGGTTGGACTTGTTGATATCCAAATCAGACAACAAATGGATCGTGCCGTCGGTCTGGAACTCGATGGTCCGCGGTCCATTCGCGGTTTGAACGCCGTACCGCAGGCTGCCAGGGCCCGAGTCGTTCAGGTTCGTGACGTAATAGACGTCGCCGCCGCGGCCCCCCGTGGCATATTGACCGGCACCTTCGGCGCCCGGAAACGCCAGCAACTGGCCCTGTGCCGCATTGCTGCCGGAGGCCACGATTATCGTCGCCAAAGCTGCGGCGATGTACCAGGCGTTGATCCGCCGACAATACTTCCGCAATGCCCGCTGTTGCCCCGACAAGGTCCAAAGACGGCGGGATTCGTGCGCGCGTGAGGTCTTCATATGATCTCGATGCAATACTCGTGGGGTGTGCTAATCGTCAATGCGTGTTCGGAAGAACCGATTCGTAAAATGGGTTGCGGTGTAGGACAAATATTTGTAATCGCTCGAACCTTTCCGCGCGCGGGGGATTGGCTTTGAACGAAACTAGGAGGCACTCGCGTTCAATCGTTTGGTTGGCTTGCGCTGCGGATTGCGGCCGTCCCACCGCTCTAGCTCTCGCGGGAACTGGCTGACCCATTTGTCCCAAGCCGCAGTCAATGCCGCGGCCGTGTCGGGATGCGTCGTGGCCAGATCTGTGGTTTCGCCCGCATCATCGTCAAGGTTGTACAGCTCGCCATTCAGCCATTTCCAGGGACCGCGGCGGACGGCGCGCTCGCGCGTGCCCAACGAGTCGCGCACGTACGACCAGCACAGTGTGCGCGCGTCGGACTCGTCACTGTGGTCGGTTGTTGGGTTCTGGGAAAGGATTGGCAGCAGGTCCCGGCCATCTATGTTCAACCCGTCGGGCAGCGGCAGCCGCGCAGCGGCCATGAGCGTGGGCAACACGTCGTGCGTTGCGCCCAAGGCGTTCGATGTCGTACCGGCCGGGAGCTTGTCTGGCCAACAGGCGATCGTGGGGACGCGAATTCCGCCTTCCCACAACGAATGTTTTTCGCCGCGGAACGAGCCCGCCGATCCGCCGGCTTTTGTGACGGGCCCGTTGTCGGAAGTGAAAACGATAAGCGTGCGGTCCGACAAATCGTGGCGCGCGAGCGCCTGCTCGATACGTCCCACGGCGTCATCCATTGCGCTGGCGAAGGCCGCCATTCGCACACCGACCGGTATTTCGTCGTTGGCCGATGCATCGGGCACATAGCGTTCGAGCGTGGCTCGCGTCGCCTGCACCACATTACGGGTCTTGCTCCCCATCGATGTATGCACGGCATGGAACGGCACGTATAGAAAGAATGGCACCTCGTTGTGGGCGTCGATGAATTGTTCGGCTTCGGCGGCGGTAAGATCCGTGATGTACTCTCCCGGGCGATCGATGGCTGTATTGTTTTGCCAGAGATCGTGCCGACCACCGATGAAGTCGTGGCAGAAGAAATCCAGCCCTCCTTTTAGACCGCCAACAAAATAGTCGAACCCACGCTGATTGGGCCGATACGGTTGCTCCTCGCCCAGGTGCCATTTGCCGACAATCCCGGTTGCATAACCATGGGCTTTGAGCAATTGAGGCAACAGTTGCTCGTCGGCAGAAAGGTGCGAATGCTCGTCCTCGACTTCAATGACATTGGTGAGGCCGTTGCGCTGAGGAACTCGACCCGTGAGGAGCGCCGCGCGGGTGGGAGAGCAAACCGGCGCATCGGCGTAGAAGTTCGTCAGTCGCACGCCACGCTGGGCCAGCCGATCGAGGTTTGGCGTCTTGACCAGCGGATGGCCAAAGCAAGCCAGGTCGCCATAGCCCAGGTCATCGGCCAGGATCAGCACCAGGTTCGGCCGATCGCGGTCCGTTGCGGCCGCGGCTGCTCCGGCAAAGAAAGCGGCCAGCAGCAACAGGCTGACAAAGAGTCCGCACGCGCGCACGCCGGGCCTTGCGCTCAGCCGGGCTGTCGCAGGCGGAGTTCGTCGTTGGCGGGATAGCATACGCAAAGGGATCGCCCCAGCGGCCCAAGAATCGTCATCCCGAACTTCCTCGTTGCCTTTTGTCCGCGATGGGTGGGGAACTCCCTCGCCGAGCGCCGAGCCGTTTCCCCCGTTCCGCTGCTCTACGGGCCGAGGAAGGTGCAGGGGTTGCCCCGAACTCGGCGAGGCGGTGAGCATCGCATGCAACCCATAGCATCTGCTCCGGTGTCGGAGACGCAGGCCAGCTTCCTAGCGGTGAATGCAGCAACTTCAATCCTAGAAACGCGGGCCGGCAATGTCATTCCGCTTTGCCGGAACACAGTTCCGCTTTTCCGTCAGACGGCGGCCCGCTCCGAAGGCAGCCGGAACTCGCTAGGTAGGATTGCTGCAGCCCATTAGGTGGCTTCAGGCGAGTCCTTGGTTCTTGTTGAGGTAGACATGCTCCGTGCATGCCCCTACCGCTATGCCTATCACGTAGGCAATCAAATCCGGGCTATGGAACGAAGTTCCAAGCACAAGTCGGCCAAGACGAGTGGACCGAATCACATCGATCCAGGGGGCGTGGTAAAGCTGTAGAAACTCAACGGACCACGCGAAACAGACAGCGCCCAATGCAATTCGCATTGTTGAGCTGTTACGAAAAACGAATCCGAATCCGAGAAACACAACGAGCGCCCAAAGCGAATCTCCGCCATATTTGGCAAGGAAACTCGGGAACGGGAGGAGACCCGACCGCCAAAGCAGGCCAGCCCCGATAGCCAGCGCCGTAGCTAAGGCATATGTTGGTCGACTCCGCTGAGCTGGAGCTGTTGATGGGTTCATTAGTTCCGGTTTCGCAAAGATCCTAACGACCCAAGCCCAGCGAATCGTTGTCCTGCTTGACAGACCTTGACCGAAGTCGACGATACGCGAAACGAGTCCCCGCAGCGACTACTGCGAGGCTTGCCACTATCGCCCCAATCATGCGCAGCCCTCGATTTACTGCTTCTTGGTACTCATTACCGCGCACATCACGGCGTTCGGTCGCAAGTATTCTCGTGGCCTCCTCGATTGTCGTTTCGAGCGAGTCGTAATACTTGCTGGCGAAAGCTTGGTCAACATCCACTCCCTCGGCAATCCAACGCCGCTCATCGGCGGCAATCGAATCGAAGTAAGCTTGAGCCTCTGCCAATTCATGGTTCAAGTCGGCAGATAGCTTTTCGAGATCAGCTTCAGTTCCTCTTTCCTTCCGATAGTTAATGTAGCCCAAATGGCCGTATGCCATATTCACCGCGGCATTTTCGAACTCATCTGTCGTTACATTATTTTCTGATAGCTGCGACACTCGGTAGTAGGATCGCGCCGCCAATTGGAGAGCGTCGTCCTTATAGGTAGGCCACGCGATCAACAGATCGCCAACTGTCTCCAAAAGCAACGGCGAGTCGTAGTTCGCAAAGTGCATCATGCCCAGCACACCTTTTTGGGCGGCCGCTAATTCCGCCTTCATTTCCGTAGCATCCGGTGACTCTTCATTGATTTGCCCATCAGCCCATCCTCGCTTCTCCAAAACAAATCTGGCAAAGCCGCAAGCCTGCCCTTTTGGGTGAATAACTGGAGTCAGTGGTTCGGCGGCAGGATGCGGCGATTTCCGCTTGGTGAGAAAATACTCGGCTAGCAACGATTGATACTTTTCGCGGCCAAAGTGGGCGTCGGGATTGATGGCTATTGCCCGGCTTGTTCCAGCAGCGAGATCCCCTCGGCATGTCTGCCGAGCTTGGAATATGCCACAGCGAGATCATCCGACAGTGCTGGGTCGTCCTCGACGCTGCGCATCCGCTTCGTACGATCTTGAATTCGCCATTCATAATACGCTGCGCTGTGGCGGACAAATTTCCCGGTGATCATTTCCAACGATGCTTCACACGGCGAAGTCCTATCGTGTGACAGCGATCGAACGGCGGAATTGTCTCAGGCTGAAGCTGAAGAACAGAAGGCCCATGCCCGACACCGCCAAAAACTGGGGCCAGACCGTTTCCAGGCCGGCGCCGCGATAGATAATCGCTTGCGAAAAGCTGACAAAATGACGCGACGGCAGGAAGAGCGTGAGTCGTTGGAGCCATTGGGGCTGGCTTTCAATAGGAGTGTTTCCCCCCGACAGCAATTGCAACACGATGATCAGCAAAATGATTAGCAACGCAAACTGGGCCATCGTTTGGGTAATCGTTCCCAGAAAAACGCCGAGAGCCGTGGCGAAGAACAAGTACAGTACCACGCCCGCCAGGAAAAGGACGGGCGACCCTGCAATGGGAACGCCCAGGACTCCCTTAACCACGAACACCAGGGAAGCCGTTACCGCTATCAGAATCACCAAGCCATTTGCCCACACCTTGGCCATTGCGATCTCGAAAGCGGTTAGTGGCATCACCAACAGATGCTCAATTGTGCCATGCTCCCGTTCGCGAAGAAGCGCTGCTCCGGTGAGGATGATCGTCAGCATGGAGATTTGATTGATAATTGCCACGATACCGTAGAACCAAGAGGCGTCGCCGTTGGGATTGAATTCTTTGCGAGTTACGAGTTTGACGGGCGCCGGGCTTCGATCTGCCGATTGTTCGAGAAAACGAGATACTTCCGTGGAAATAATTCTTTCGATATACGAGGCGCCGATGCTCGCTTGCAGCATGGCGGTCGCGTCAATGTTGACTTGCACTACTGGTCGCCGATCCGTGCGGCAATCGGATTCGTACTTCGGTGGGATGACCACGACAAACATGTAACGCCCCTTTTCCATCGCGGAATCGACGTCGCCGGGGCGGATGATCTCGGGCGAGCGAAACCGCGGCGGATAAAATGCGTCAATCAGCCGCTCGGACAGAGCCGACCGGTCTTCATCCACGACGGCGATTGAGGCGTTATTCACTTCGGAAGAGGTCCCTTTGGCTTGGGTGTAGATGGCCAGCGTAAAGGAATACGCAACAAAGATCATGAGAATGAAATCGCGCTGCAAACTTCGCAATTCCTTCATTCCCAGCCAGAAGATGTTTTCGGCCTGGCGCATGGTTATACCTCTTGCCGTCTGAGCGCCGCGGCCGCCAGGAGCGTGAAGACCGGTATGAAAATGGCCAAAGCCGCAACATCGCCCATCAGGGCACCTGAACTAAGTCCCTTCGTGAACGCACCCACACTGGCATGCATGTAGTAGGTGGTTGGCCAGACAGTACCCACCAGGCGTGCGGCGCCGTCGAGCGTAGAAACGGGTTGCAGCATGCCCGAGAACTGCGTGGTTGGCAGGATCGTAAGAATCGCGGTGACGAAGACGGCGGCAACCTGGCTGGAAGTAAAGGTCGAAATCAACAATCCGAAACCCGTAGTAGCGATGACGTACAGCAGCGCACAGAGCGAGAGTATTAGCCAGCTGCCTTTCAGCGGCACGCCGAATACCACGACCGACATGGCGACCAGAATAAAATAGTTGAGCATTCCAATCACGACATAAGGCAACTGCTTACCCAACAGAAAATCGAGCCGCTTGCTAGGCGTAGTATAAAAGTTTGTTATCGAACCTAATTCTTTTTCGCGCACGACGCTGACGGCCATCAGAATCGCAGGAATCAGGACCAGCAGGATCGCGGGTATGCAGGGAACAATCGCAAAAATGCTTTCAAACGTCGGATTGTAAAGAAAGCGGGACTCGACCTGAACGGGCGCCGGATAGCTCGCGTCGCCCGGATGCGATCGTGCTTCGCTGGCGAGCCAGGTGCGATTCGCGCCAATTGCGTATTGCTGAATTGTTTCTGCACGGAATGGATTGGCGCCGTCGATCGTGCCCGAGACTTCTGGCTCGGCCCCACTGAGAAGATCTCGTCCAAATTGCGGTGGGATTTCAATCGCCAGCGAGATATCGTTGGACTTCATGCGCCGCTCCAGCTCCTTGCCATCAGTGAGCGGCTCTTGCACGGTAAAAAATCGCGGGTTCGCGAAGGCTTCGAGGTATTCGCGGCTTTCCGGGCTTTGGTCTTCATCGAGCACGGCATAGCGGACGTGTTCCACATCCAGCGTGATCCCAAAGCCGAATACCAGCATAAGTACGGCCGATCCGACAAACGCGAACGCCAGCCGCACCGGATCGCGCAATAACTCCAGCGATTCTCGGTAGCTGTAGGCCATCATCCGCGCTAGCGGCCACGCGGCGCTGGATTTTGGTGGTGCGACTGATCCGGCGGACTTTCTTTGGTCGTCCTCAGCGGGGGATGTTCCAGCGGACGTCGGTGCTGGCGACGATTTGGACTGCTTATTTCGCATCTCCAGATCGGCGGCTGCGATGTATTCAATGAACGCTTGCTCCAGAGTCGTCGCGTGACGGGCCTCGCGCAGCGCGTCGGGCTTATCGCAGGCTAACACGGTTCCTGCATGCATCAGCGAAATGCGATCGCATCGCATGGCTTCGTTCATGAAATGCGTCGAAACAAAGATGGTAACTGACTGCTGGCGTGATAAATCGACGAGCAACTCCCAGAACTCGTCGCGAGCGACAGGATCGACGCCCGACGTCGGTTCGTCGAGAATCAACATCTCGGGCTCGTGGATCACCGCCACTGCCAGCGACAGCCGCTGCCGAACGCCCAGCGGCAGCGACTCCGATAGAACGTCCAGGTGCGGTCCCAATCCAAAGCGACTGACCAATTCGTCGATGCGGGGCTTGAATTTATCGGGCGGCAGATGGAAGAGGCGCGCATGGAGCAATAGGTTTTGTCGCACACTCAATTCGCCGTAAAGCGAAAACGCCTGCGACATGTAGCCGACGCGATTGCGAATGTCGATGCTACCGGCTTCGACGGTCTCGCCAAATAGCTTCGCTTCACCCGACGACGCGGGCAATAGGCCCGTCAGCATCTTCATGGTCGTCGATTTGCCGCAGCCATTCGAGCCGAGAAAGCCGAAAATCTCGCCACGATCAATCGTGAAGTTGACATTGTTTACCGCCACAAAAGTACCGAACCGCCGTGTAAGATCCTTTGCGTAGATCGCCGGTTCTCCGCCGCTGGGCACGCGCGGTGGGATTGTCAGCTTGCAGCCGCTGCCGCGTTTGTCCTTGGGCAGCAAGGCGACAAAGGCCTCTTCAAGATTTTGCGTGCCCGTGCGCTCTTGAAGCTGAGCTGGAGTCCCAGCGGCCAGCACCTTGCCGGCGTCCATCGCGATGATCCAGTCGAACTGCTGTGCCTCGTCCATATAGGCCGTGGAAACCAGCACGCTCATACCTGGTCGTTCCTCACGGATATTGTCGATCAACCTCCAGAACTGCTGGCGTGAGAGCGGATCGACACCCGTAGTTGGCTCGTCCAGGATGAGTAGGTCGGGATCGTGAATCAATGCGCAGCACAAGCTGACCTTTTGCTTCATCCCGCCTGAGAGCTTGCCCGTCGGGCGATCGGGAAATGGATCAAGTCCGGTGGCCTTCAGCAAACCATCGATGCGCCAGCGACGCTCGGCCGCCGCTTGGCCGAACAAGCGTGCGAAGAAGTCGATGTTCTCAAATACGCTCAATTCCTTATAGAGATTCTTGCCGAGCCCCTGCGGCATGTAGGCCACGCGCGTACAGACTGTGTCGCGATGGCGGCGATCGTCCATGTCGCCTCCGAGAACCTTGATCGAGCCGGCCTGCATTTTTTTGGCGCCGGCGATTAGTCCCAGCAAGCTCGACTTTCCGACGCCGTCGGGCCCGATCAGCCCGACCATGCAGCCGGAAGGAATATCGACCGAGATGTCGGCAAGGGCCGTCGCCGATCCGTAGCGATGCGAAACGGCCGCAATCGACGCGACGGGAGGGCTCATACTCGACATGAGAAGCGCCTAGGGTTGAGGCGCGGGAAGCCGCCGCTCAAGGAACTCTGGCCAGGCGACGTTCGGATCAATCCGCACATACCCTTCGCCGCGGATACCGGTTTTGATCTTATCGATGTGAGCCTTTACCGCTTCGGCAGGCACGGTCAGCTTGACCTTGAACATCAATTTGTCGCGCTCGCTGCGTGTTTCAACCTGCTTGGGCGTAAATTGGGCCTCCGGCGAAACGAACGTTACATGGGTGCGCGCAGCATAACCTGGAACGGCATCGAGCGTGACTCGTGCCTCGTCACCGATACTGAGACGAGTCGCTTGCTGCGAGGGCACAAAGATTGTCATGTAGATATCAGTTAGATCAAGCAAAGTCAGCGCCTTCCCTCCGGCCGATAGCACTTCGCCCGGCTCGGCCAAACGATACAATACGCGCGCCACAACCGACGATCTAAGCGTCGAGTCGTCGATTTGGCTCTGAACGCGTTTGACTTCGGCGACGTTGGCGTCGATGGTCTTTTCCGCGGACAGTTTTCTGGACTTCGCAGCTTTCAACGTCGCCTCGGTAGAGTTGAGTCTGGATTTGGCCGTGTCCAATGCCGCTTCGGCCGCACTACGCCTAGATTTGGCTGTATCCAATTCCGCTTGCGCAGAATTCCGTTGCGCCACGCGCTGGTCATACTCTTCCTTCGTGGCCACTTTTTTGGAATATAGCTCCTCCGTGCGCGCGAACTGTTGTTTGGTCAATAGGAAGTTGCCTTCAGACTTCTGAATCTGAGCTTTCGTCGCGGCCGAGTCGGCTTCGGACTGCTTGATGGTTGATTGCGCAGTGACTACTTCCGCCTCGTATTCCTGGACTCTGGCCTCGGCAGTGCTCATTTGCGCCTCGGCCTCATGTACTTTTGCCTCAGCGTTTGCCAGCTGCGCGTCAAGTTCGCTCGTGTCCATCGTGGCAAGAATCTGACCCGAGGAAACTAGGTCTCCTTCCCGTACGAGAATCTCCTTGACCCTGCCGGCATACTTTGCCGCGATGTCGATTTGAGTGGCCTCGACCCGTCCATTACCCGAGACGATGCCTGCCGGCAGGCCGGGCTGTTGGTGATTCTTCCACCAGAGATAACCGCCGGCCGCAAAAGCGGCCAGGATGCCGACCGCGAGCAGGCGTTTCATAGCGGGTAATCCGTAGAGATAGGCAATGTCGTCCGCGTTGCGCCTTAGATCATACGGCCCACCAACTGATACCTCAAGCAATCGCTTTGTGGATGTAAGCCCGACAGGATTCGTCGAAAGCGCGCGTGCCAGGTCATGGATCCGCAACCGTGATTCATGGGCGCAGGTAAATTATGCGTGCTGGTCACCTTTTTCATTTCCATCACATTTGCATTTTCGAGAATCCATTCAGACTATTGAGTCGGCTCTGGAATGTGGACCATCAACCACTGCTGCGTTTGTCCGTCAGCAAAGTGAATCAGCGCGGGGCCCGTATCTTGCGTCAGATTCGCCAGGCCGGTTTCGATGATGGGACGCGTCTGATCAACTATGCTCCAGGCAACTCTTTGGGTTTTTTTATCGGCCATTCCTTCCAATGGTTGCACCTTGCCCGTGAGCGTATTTTTAAGCGTACCTGAGATCACACCCTGTTTGCTGATCGCAAGCTGCATATAAAGCGATGGTTGAGTACCGGAGGCTGGCCCGTCTTGTGTCAGCGCAAAAACGCCCAGCGGCAGCCAGTCGGACTTTTCCGAAGCGTCGCTCGGTGCGCTGCCGGCCAGCGTAGCGGCCTGCTCGGCGTATTCGTCTGCGGTGGCTATGGGTTGGTCGCCCGAATAGACCTGGTCGTCTGCATAATAGATGTCCTCACCGTAGCCATAGGAGGCAGGCGCACTACCATATCCACCCCAACTGCCGAGCGCGCCCCACGTCGCCCAAGCAAAGGGACGGGTGATCGCCCAAGCGCTCCATCCCGGATATTCTTGCCAAAAATCGCCAGGGTTGTGGTCGTGGTATTGATTGCGAATTTCATCGCGCCGCTGGTCGCGGTTGTTCTGTCGATCACCTCGGTTTTCGATCCGTTGCGGGCGGTTTTGTGCGAGATTGTCGCGACCAGTACCCGGTCGTCCCACGTCGGGTCGCCCGGGCCGCCCAACATCTGGCCGTCCGGCTGCTCCAACATCTGGTCGCGCGCGTCCTCCTGCAGGACCGCCGATTGCACCGGTCGATGGCGCCCTGCCGCCACCCTGTAGGAAGTCGGTCGCCGCACCGCCGGGGCGCCCAGCGCCGGCCCCACCAATTGCACCAGTCGCCGGCGCCGGAATGTCGAGAAACTTGCCTAGCTGACTCGCGGATGGTCGACTGCCCGCGGCGCGATTTGCCACTCCGCCCGCGGCGCCGGGACGCTGTCCTGCACCGGCAACCGGGCCCTTTTGAGCGCCACCAGGTCGGACACCTGTTTTTGCTCCCGCGGCCGGCCGGGCTGCTGCTTTTGCGCCCGCCGAACCGCCAGGTCGCGCGGCGGCCCGTTGACCTCCTCCCGGGTTCGGCCTGGCGCCTGCACTGGGACGTGAAGGGGATGGCGAAAATCCGCCGCCGCCACGCATGCCTCCACCTCCACCGCCGCCACGACCTCCTCCCCCGCCGCCGCGTCCACCACCACCGCCACCGCGACCAAGGGTTTCAGATTGCATGGCCCAAGCAAGTACGCCGATCGTCATGGCGGCAACTATGACTCTTTTCATTGTCGAACCTCTGCCGCGCAGTGCTTGCAGCGTTGATTATGAATCGAAGCGGTCTTCAGCGCCGCTTGATTTGAATCTCGTCGATATTGGGAAGCAATTCGTCACCGGCCGTGCGTTCGATCGTCTGCCAGGTAAACGAGTCAGCGTCAATCTGCTCCATGACATTGACCATAGTCGCAGCGCGCCCATCCGGAAGAGTGCCACGGTTGCGAATAAACCAGAGGCGGCCCTTCTGCTCCCACGTACCATCGGTAAACGTGCCATTGGCGTCGAAGGTCCAGGAGCGGATAGATTTCGCCGCTGGATCCCAACCAATAATCTGCAATCCTGACGCGGCGATTTCTCCTTCGATGGAAATTGTGAACGTTCGCGTCAGAAAGCTCTGGTTCTTGGTCCAGTTGCAATCCAATTCGACATCGGCATCTTCGCTGTCGCTCGTCCACTCTCCGACCATCCATTCCAGAACCTTCAGTTGCTCGTAATGAGACGGAAGATTGTCCTTCTCTTTGTCGGTGACTCTATCGAGCAGCCATTTGCCGTCTCGTTGGACCTCGACGGCCATGTACTCGAACTCCTCCGGCTCCGACTTTGGATCCAGAAAGCGAGTCGTGCCGCGCTCCACCGCCACGTTAGGCGAGATGAATTGGATCGACTCCACACTCACTTCCGCCTTTAACTCCGGCTGCTCCTTGAACAATTCGGCAAACTGTTCTGCAATGGCAGCACGCCCGACGACCTCATCACCCGTCACCCGATTCAGATAAACCGCATCGGGCGACCAAAGGTCGGCCAAGGCCGCGGCGTCGTGCTTGTTGAACGCGTCGACATATGAAGCGACCATCTTCCGAATGGCAGCCTCGTTTACCTCAGCGTCGTTGGGCTGCTGACCACAAACGCCGTTCGGACCAACAGCTGCAAGAATCAGCAGAACCTCGGATAGGCGTCTCATGACTGATGCATCCTGATTCGATGCTGTGTCCGGGCGGAGGAGCCCACGATAGGTGATGGGAAGCGTTGACCTCGGCCCGCGACCAACAAGTTGTTTCGCGGTCGAGGCCAATTCATTTGAGCAAATGCTTCCAGCAAATCAACAGACGAAGGCAGAATTCCTACGGAGCAGCCGGCATTACACTATAAAAAGCGACTAAGGCTGCTCCGTTGGCTGCGATAATCGGGTGTAATCGCCCGACGCCCAGAGCGGGCTGTTGGGCGACGTTCGATAAGCGCGGCGCAGCGCATCTGGATTGGGGCATTGGTTGCGCAGCAGCGCGTCGATTTGAGCAAATGTGTCAGCGGCGAGATAGTCGTTCCATTGGGGCTCGTATTCGCATGAAACTGAGACGAGCGTTCTGAACCTCGCGCGGATCGACGCCTCATCGCCGTCGAGCGCGGCCGAATGAAAACTCGTGAGGCTCAGCATCGCCGAGTCGAGCCAGAACGCAATTTCGCGAAAGTCACCTGGCGGCGTCATTGTTTCCTCAGCCTCATCGCCACTGTGCATCCAACCTCGTCGACCCATTAGCCCGCTGGCCAGCCCGAGGCACCTTTTTAGCCACTATTAGAAATGTGAGTTGCTCCGTAGCCTGATGATGTGAGGATCAGTCGCATTGCCAGGGTTCGGACCATTTTAGAACAGTCTGAATTCCGAAAACATAGTGGCGAGTGATTTGGCCGATTTGCCATCAATCTCAAACCCTATCTCGATCGAACCGCGTCGCCGGTGGAGTTCAGTAAGAGTGCTCGGGCGCGGGTGCTAAACTTTAATCACTCGGGCCCCTTGCATTAAAGAGGCCTTTCACCGGCCAAGTCAATTTACCCGTTACGCTTGTTCCAACGTGCGTGGTGCTCGAGTATCAGACGGATGCCCGCCAAAATGCATCGATGCTCTGCAACTCACTGGCCGCCGGTGACTGCGGCGATACCTTTGATGTTCCGGCTGGAAATTCGGTCGCTGTTGGCGTCATATTTAACTCCCGTTTTTGTGAATGCCGCTTCGGCTCGTTTCGGCTTGGCTCCTCTAAAATCGGCTGCATACGGTGACCAGCTCGATCTAGTACTTTTCCGGAACAACGTTCCGATTCTCAACCGACGACTGGTCATCATACGCCCTCTTGTCCGACCGCTTCGGCAACTTGATTCTATCGTGCGGAAGCGCTTTGTAATTGACCTTGGTCAACATATGGCTGATGAGGTTTAGCCTTGCTCGCTTCTTGTCGTCGGACCGGACGACGTACCACGGGGCCCACGCCGTGTCCGTCGCCGCGAACATCTCATCGCGGGCTCGTGAATAGTCATACCACCGCGAGTAGGATTTAACGTCCATCGGCGACAGCTTCCAGATCTTGCGGCCGTCGTTGATGCGCGACTCGAGGCGGCGAGTCTGCTCTTCCGGACTAACCTCCAGCCAATACTTCAAAAGAATGACGCCTGACTCAACGATTGCCTTCTCGACAGGAGGCGTCGCCTTCAGGAACCACTCCACTTGGTCCGTGTTACAAAACTCCATCACCCGTTCGACGCCCGCGCGGTTGTACCAGCTGCGATCAAAAATTACGACTTCGCCAGCTGCGGGCAGGTGGGGAATGTAGCGCTGAACATACATCTGAGACTTTTCGCGTTCAGTCGGAGCCGGCAAAGCAATGACGCGAAAGACACGGGGACTCACGCGTTCGGTAATTGCCTTTATGGTCCCTCCTTTCCCTGCGCCATCACGGCCTTCGAACACAACGCAAATCTTCAGCCCCTTATGCTTGACCCATTCTTGCAATTTCACGAGTTCGACATGCAACTTGAAAAGCTCCCTTTCGTACTCCTTCCGGCTCAGCTTCTCGTCCAGTTCCTTGCCACCATTTGATTTGTTTTTGTTTCTGCTCATTCGCTTCGACCCCTTTGCATTGAAACATAAAGACCGTGCCATTCAATCTCTGGCTGAGTTCCAAGAAGTATTGCGAAATCTCGCGAACACAGCCAGCAACGGCCAATGCCCCCTGCCGATGGTTCGTAGCTGTACGACCGCCTAGATTGCGCAGTAGATGAGCGATGCGCTTTAGTGGTTGGCGCCCGTGCCGCTAGGTGATCTGAAATTCGACGATCAAACCTGGTCCAGTTGCAATGATAGACTGGGCACTCGTCGGCTCGTCACAAACCGGCCAGAACAGAGTATCGCGTTGCTCGCGTCGCACGAGTTCTCGTCACTTTGATTTACGGGACGAGTTTATTGGAATCGGATCGTCCGGCGAGAGCGGTCTGCGGAAAGGCAGGCCCAGGCACCTGGTAAAGGAACCATCTGCGGCACCGAGTTCGGCTCCCGCCGCACGAACCTGGTCGCCGACCCACGAGCCGGTTTTGTGAGCATTTGGCAAATGTCCGCCCAAATAGGAAGGTTGAGGGAAATGCTTGACCCGGGGCTGGCGTGCAACTAGTTTGCCGTTTACTGGGCAACCGTGGCAATGTTGCCAGCGATACCGCCATTCATACATCTGGAGATCGCTAATGTTGGGTTAGCCAGCCTCGAAAAACAGGCGGCCCTGACAATTCAGAGCGAGCGACTTGGCAGCCTTTTTGGGCGGTCGGTGGGCGCGAATCCGCGCGGGCAGCACGTATGACAGATCACCCAGCGAGATGAAGCGCGCGCTCCCCGATGAAGCGTGTATGTCCTTGGCGATGCGAGGGGTGTGATTCGGAACGCCAGTATCTTGGCCTGTATTCTCTTCGGCGGATTGGGCTTCCGTGCAATTTCGCGTTC
>DASXEJ010000243.1 GCA_036490175.1 Pirellulales bacterium
AGCCCCCTCCGTGGATATAAACGAGTACCGGTCGAGGTCCGTTTCCTGGTGCGGCAAAGAAATCGAGCACGTTCCGTTCATGCGGTCCGTACGAAACGTCAACATGCGTTGGCACCATTTCCACCGGCTCGGCGGACAATAATCGACTACACAGCATCGCGGCGATAATAAGGCTCAAAAGCGAAGGTCTCATGGAACGATCCTCGGCAATACCTGATAAATAGTTGCGATACGTAAGACCTGCACACAATAGCAACGCATGACGCGCGACATCGTTGCATCCGCCAGACGAATAAGTCGCAATGGCATGCGTCAAATCTACTCGGCCACCGAACCCGTGCCAACTGTGCCCAGCTTCGGACCAAATAGCATTGAGTGTCGCCTGGGCGGGTACAAGTCGACCGACGCACGAACTGCACTCGTCGCGCCTGCAGCCCATTCGCTAGACTGACGACGTTATTTACTCCGCAGGCGGGAAATCAATGACCTGCAAATCGCGACTCGCCGTTGCCATACTTATCACGACTGTTAGCTTGACGGCAGGGCCATTGGCGCGGGGCCAAGCGATACCGCACGGCGGGCAACCGTCCCCTCCGCGACCGGGCCCTGCGGCGCCTGCCGATGCGACCAGACGCGATATTTCCGTATCACAAACCGTTGAGGCCGTAGTAGCGCCATGGAAGGCGAAATTCCAGGCGCCAGGCGTGATTGTGGTAGTCCGCCACGATGGTCTAACCCAGTTCTTTCCATTCGGATTGGCAGACCGCGAGCATCGCACGCCAGTCACCGCGGACACTGTTTTTGAACTGGCATCGATCACGAAAGTATTCACGACGACTTCGCTGGCGATGGAAGTTCAGGCTGGCCGTATGCAACTGGACGATGTTGTCACAGATTACGTTCCATTGTTACGCGATCACGGTGGCGACATCCGACGGGTCACACTGCTGCAACTGGCGACACATACGTCCAGCCTGCCACGAACGCCCACCGTGCAGCGCCCGGATCACGATTGGAACAAGCAGCTGCTGATCCAATGGCTTGCCGGATGGCAGTCGCCGTATCCGCCAGGTACCAAAAGCCTGTACTCGAATATCGGCGTGGGCTTATTAGGCTTTGCCATCGCCGATCTCGAGAAGAAGCCCATGATCGACATCTGGCGTGAGCAATTCTTGACGCCGCTCGGAATGCACCGCACATTCTTTGAGCCGCGCGATGCTACGCCCTTCGTGGCGCAGGGATATGGTCCCCACGGGCAGCCGGTATCACATACGCCCGTCGGAGGATGGCCGGCCGGTGGACGGCTTAGTTCGTCGGGCCGCGACATGGGAAATTTTCTAGTCGCGAATATGGGCGAGCGCACCGATCTGCCCAAGATCATGGCCGCCATGCAATTCTCACAGCGTCCCTTTTTCAAAGCGTCGGCCAACATGACGCAGGGACTGGCCTGGCAGCGTGTACACATTCAAGGCGAACTGGTGATCGACAAGAACGGCGGCCTGACGGGAACTTCCACCTACATTGGTATGTTGCCCGAACGACATGTTGGGGTCGTCGTAATGGCAAATCGAGGCAAATGCCAGGCGACCGCCGTGGGGCGCCAGTTGCTGATCGCGCTGGTCGCCAAGCAGCAGACCGAGTAATGCGGCCGGTGAGAAACACGTTCGTGGCGGGTCGACGGCGCGCCTAAGGCTCGGGGCGGAAACGCTGCCATTGCACATATGCCGCATGGCATATACGCAGTTCTCGCCGCCAATGGGTAAATTCTATTTGGGTTTTCAGGGGAGTGTAATCACGGAGGGGCCGTGGCTGACGTTCCCGAACTAGTAGGATGCTTCGCGCGCCGTACTTTCGGAACAGAAGCACGAAGGACGCCAAAGGATGCGAACAATGCGCACTCGAATGATCGTCGTTTGCGTGCTGACTGGCATATTGGCTTGGCGGCACGCGCCAACACAGGGTGAGGCGATGCGGCAATTGCCAACGAGGCCTCCCGACGAAGAGCGTGCTGAATTGCAGCGCTGGGAGGATTCGTTCATGCTTGCTCGCGCGCTGGTCTATCTGGATTTGCATCCGGCCAATCCGGCGACGATCGACGATCAACGCGTCGACGAGCATAAGCGCTGGCTCGCTCAAGTCGAATGTGAGTTAGCTCGCAGACGCCAGGCCGCCGAACGCTAAAGAGCAAGTTGGTGGCAGCGCCAAGAGTGGATCGGCTCGACGATTCGCACAGCCGGAAGCCAATTCTGGCACCCGAACGTACCTCTGGGCACTTCGTGCCCAGACGCCGGCGCCACATTTATGGGGTCGCGACTGTGGGAACGGCGACGAACTGTCCGCCGCTGATGAACCACCCTTCACCGCACGATTGGCACCAACTGATGCGCGTGCGTACTCGCACGGCGTAGCCACGGCCGGATGTGATATGGATATCAACATCGCCTGTCGGTAAATCGACATTGTGCAACAGTCCGATGCCGCTGGCAGAGATGTCGCGGCTGAATGCCGAATACTGATGTCCGCAATCCGTGGCAATAGACACAGCGCGGAAAAACGGATAGCGAATTCCCCAGCGGTCTTCCCGCTTGTCGTTAGCGCGCGCCTCGACCAGCAACGGATGCAGGGCATTGCCGAAAGATCGCAACTCTTGCAACTCGAATGGCATGTGCAGGCCCCTCAAATGGCGAACCGAACCAATGACGAACATCGTGGAAATGTAGCTCACCACAGAGGATGGTTCGGGCGCGAACCAGCCATTTGCACAGGGAAATAAGGTCGAAAACCACGTTTACGGGGGGCCGGTTTTGCCGCCTCTAGGGACCGCGCCCAAGAAAAACGGCAAGCTTGTGTGTGGACTATTTGAGCTTTAAGAAGATGCGATGCACCGAGACGCATGTTTCGTGGCCATCCCCCATCGCTCGATCGAACCACGCGACGACCACGCCCGCGGGCTTTACAATGCGGATTCCGTTCTCGGCGGGCAAGAAGTCGATGACGACACCAAGCCAACTCAACTGTTGCCAGAGATTGAAAAATGTCCCAGCTGCGCGGAATTCTGACTGCCGTCAGTTTTATCCTGTTATCAGCCGTGGTGGTCGCGGCGGCGGTGCGAGCGATTTCGATCGGCCTACCCGAGTCTTTGGCCTCGAACGCCACGGTGTTGATCCAAGCCTTGGCATCAGAGGATGTAGCGAACGAACCCCGACCGGCCAAGCTCAAGCTAGGGCAGCGCGTGCAGCGCGAACTGTCGGGAAACGTCGATTGGGCATCCGAGTTGGGGGCGCTCAGCGGCGTCGAACGCGAAAGACTCGTTAACAATGTCGTGGAACTGGCCAAGGAATCGTTTGAAGTTCAGGTTGATGTGTATTTCAAGGCGTCCGAACGCGAGCGTAGGAAACTGCTAGAACGGCAGGTCGACGATCTCATGCATTGGGCCACCGTCCTGGAACGAGCTAATCAGCCGGACGGCGAACCTATGCTCGGCGCCGCGGCAGTGCGGGGACTATTCACCCGCGTCGGCGGCTGGTATCGCGATGCTAAGCCCGAGCAGCTCGAACGCATGAAGGAATACCAACAGGCGCTTGTCGACCAAATGACCAAGCGGTTCAAGCGACGCATCAGCGGTATGGGGCAGTAGCTAGTCGCAGAGTTGTCGCGCATCATTACGGGGTTCGGCTCAGCCGCAACGACGAAGCCCCGTTAGCATTGGCCATGCTGTGCTTGAGCTGCGTGACGAGTTGAGCCGATAAGCGTCCAGTGCGCGGTCCCTGGCAGACGGCCCCGCGGACGGCCACGTAGTCAGGTGCCAACGGCAGCAGCAGTTCGATGGAGTGCATCGTCAGCGACCCGGCCAGTACGGCACGCAAACCCGCCGCGTGTACGTGCGTGACAAATGCCGCACACTCGTCCAAGTTCCACAGATCCAGCAGCGATCCGGCGCCCTTGCGCCAGGTGTCAACCAAGACAGCCCGGCAGCCGGTTCTCGCGGCATGTTCTAGAACGCTTACCGGCGCGGGTGCGTTGGCCACTTGCCAGTCGGCGTAAACCACGGCAACCCCGCCGATACCATCCTGTAGGCCGGCCAGGGCAGCAGCTAACCGTCGGTGCCAGTCTGCTTGCGGTCCACATCCGGCAAGTCCAAACTTGACGAGGGAAATGCCGCGCGGAACGTCGGCTATCATCGCTGCTGTGACATCCGTCAATTCCCCCAGCGCGACGCTAACCGGGACGCGCCCCTCCACCATGTGTAACGCGTCGTGCATTACGGCTGAGTCAACGGCGCCTAGCGGACCGTGCCGAGGTTCTTTGAGGTCGATCAGATCGGCGCCGGCCTGAAGAGCATCGCTCGCTTCTTTACGATCGCGCACGCTGACCAGTAGCCCTGTGGTCATCGCGGACCCCGCTTTCGTTGCGAATCTTGCTGCATGGCAGCCTGGGCATTCGCCAGGCGCGTGTTGAGCTTGGTCACCAACGCAACCGATAGCGGCTCGCACCAAGTGCCGCGAATTGTCACATAGTGATTGCACCAGGAACCCAGGGCTGGCTTTACATCGCGCTGTGCAAAATCTACGGCCCGATCGGCCAGCCTAATGACGACCGTGGCGACTTGCGATGCGTCCGGCTTGTGAGCGCGCAAGTAACTCGGCCCCTGCCCCAATAGAAAGCCTTCGACCAACTGCAGGGGCACCTGGATTGGCCGACCCGTGCGTAAATAGAACAGCAGTTCGTCTCCGCGGCGGCCAATGCGCGGCTGGCGCAATTGCCAAAACAACAGCAGCAAGCCGAGAATCGATACCGCCACACTCGCCAGGCCGAGCCCACGTTGCCAGGTTGGCTGGCCAAGGAGAGGGGCGGTCAGCAGCGCGCCGCAAACTAATCCGACTACCGGCACGATGAGCCCCATCGACAGGGCGCGGCGATTTTTGTGCAGCCAGACTTCGGCCATGGAGCGTCGTTGGGCGGGGCGGATCAAAATGAGGACGTTTCAACATGATGGTAACAAATTATAGGGCGAGTCGCCCAGCGCGGCCGAATGGCACATTGCACGTGGCGGTCCCCGCCGATGGCACCGCACGGATTTGGACTGGCGATCCTTGCCGCAAATCGTATCGTATTGGTGAGAATTTCATGCGGGACAAATTGCCCGACGACGCATCGAGCGGATAGGGCACGTTTCCGGCGTGCCGGCCTCGCGAATCAGCCACGGGGTCGCCCGGCAGGAACATTTTTTCGCTGGATACCGCCATACCGGCTGCTGATTCGCCGGCCACTGTGGTCGCCGGATGATTGCAGCCCATGACAAATCCCTCTGCCGCCAACGATACCGCGAGCCGCCCGGTCCTTTATGTCCTTGCTGCCGTGGCGATCGCCTACGGCGTCTCGGCGCTCTGGGGGCTACCGCAACGTGGAACGGAAATGACCCGCGCGGTCTCGGACCACGTCACGGGCAATGGGGCGAATCACCACTTGGATGACAAAACTCACGCAGACGACAGCGTGACCGAGCATGGCGCAGTTGGTCCGCTGATACCCCCGAGCTTTGTCATGATGCTGCCGTTTGCCCTGCTGCTGGCGGCGATCGCGGTTTTTCCGCTGATGCACATCACCGAGCATTGGTGGGAGAGTAACTTACATCGTTTCTACGTAGCCGCGGGATTGGGGGCAGTAACATTGGGCTACTATGCTCTGATCCACGCCCATCCCGTGGACCGGCATTTTCTGGGCCACGCAGTCATCGCGCCGGCGACGAGCGGTGTGTCCTGGGGCGTGGCGGCGACCATCTTTTCTAATGCCATCTTCAACGAGTTTGTGCCATTTATCGTGCTGTTGTTCAGCTTGTACACGATAAGCGGCGGCATACGCATCGAAGGTGATCTGCAGGCGCGCCCGCTAACAAACTCAATCTTCATCGGCAGCGGAGCTGTCTTGGCCAACCTGATCGGCACGACTGGCGCGGCGATGGTCTTGATCCGTCCACTGCTGGAGACCAATAGCGAGCGTCGGCACGTGCGGCACACGGTGATTTTTTTCATCTTCGCAGTCTGTAATTGCAGTGGTTGCTTGTTGCCCATAGGAGATCCGCCCCTGTTCCTTGGTTATCTAGAGGGTGTGGATTTCCTGTGGACACTTTCCTTGTGGCCGCAATGGCTGCTGGTCAATGGGGCACTGCTGGTGATTTACTACGCTTGGGATCATTTCCTTTGCTACCCGCACGAAAAAAGCGCCGACATCATTCTCGATAAGGTGCGTTTGCGGCGGTTGCAATTTCGCGGTATTTGGCCGAATGCGATGTTGCTGGCGGGCGTGGTCGTCGCGGTGGCACTGTTGGACCCCTCGAATCCTTTGCTGGGCACCAGCTGGCATCCTTGGCTCTATCTGCGAGAAATGGTGCAACTGGCGCTCGTCGCGCTCTCTCTGCTGTTGGGTCAGCAGACGATCCGCCGGGCCAACAATTTCAACTACGGCGCCATCGTTGAAGTGGCGGCTTTGTTCTTCGGAATCTTCCTGTGCATGCAGCCGGCCCTACAGATATTGGAAGTCAAAGGGGGCGAGTTGGGCATCGACTTGCCTTGGGAATTCTTTTGGAGCACGGGGGCGCTGTCGGCGGTGCTGGATAACGCGCCAACGTACCTGGTGTTCTTCAAGGCGGCCCAATCGCTGCATGCCGGGGCGGGCGAGACTGTCGCCGGGGTGAACGCTGAAGTATTGGCAGCGATCAGTTTAGGCGCCGTTTTCATGGGAGCCATGACCTACATCGGTAATGGTCCGAATTTCATGGTCAAGGCGATCGCCGAAAAGTCGGGGGTCAAGATGCCGAGTTTTTTTGGCTACATGGCTTACAGTTTTTGCATCCTGCTGCCATTGTTCGTGCTTGTCACGTGCGTATTCTTCCGCTGAGACGTTGTCGGCCGCATCTGAATTTCCCTGGCGTCTTGGCTGGCGGGCTGACGGACATTAAGATAATCCCCGCATGAAGATCGTTTCATGTCCGGCGCGCATTTTCCTCGTGCGTTTTTGCCGGCCTAGCAGCATATACACGAAACGGCCGGAGCGCCGCAGGCCTTTGATCTGCGCGGTTTCCGACGCACACAATCTCTGGGCTGAACGGCTCTTGGCACAATGGCAGACGTGAAGCACGAGTTGATCCTTACCGACCAGCAGTTGCGCGACTTTTGCCGCGACCTGGCGTCGGCGAAACAAATTGCTTTTGACACGGAATTTGTTTCCGAGGACACGTTTCGCCCGCAGCTCTGCCTGGTGCAAGTGGCGGTCGATGGGCGCCTGGTGGTCATCGACCCCTTGAAGGTAAGCGACCTCGTGCCGTTTTGGACGGCGCTCGCCGCGGGTAACCACGAGACTGTCGTCCATGCCGGGCGGCAGGAAATAGAGTTCAGTTTGCAGGCCATTGGCCAACCGCCCCGGCAGTTGTTCGACGTGCAAATTGCGGCCGGCATGATCGGGCTGGAGTACCCGGCCAGCTACGGCACATTGGTTTCGAAGATTCTAGGCGAAACGCCGCAAAAAGGGGAAACACGAACCGATTGGCGACGCCGTCCGCTGTCGGACCGGCAAGTCGAATACGCGCTCGCGGACGTCGACCACCTCGGACGGTTGCGAGAGAAACTCGGCCAACGGCTGGACCGGCTCGACCGCATGCCCTGGTTCGCCACGGAAATGGCCGATTGGCTGGCCGACATTCAGGATGCGCAACGTCGAGAGCGCTGGCGCAAAGTCGCCGGAAGCTCGGGCATGCCGCCGCGTGGTTTGGCGATCGTGCGTGAGATTTTTGCCTGGCGCGAGTCCGAAGCCGAGCGCCGCAATTGCCCGATCCGCCGGGTATTGCGCGATGACCTGATCGTAGAGCTGGCGCGCCGCCGCTCGGTCGACCCCAAACAGATCCGGGCCATCCGTGGAATGGAACGCGGCGACTTGTCGCGAGTTATCCCAGATTTGTCGGCGGCGATCGGCCGTGCCTTGGCGCTGCCGGACGACGCGTGTCCGCGCGTCGTGCGCACCGACACCAACTCGCAGCTGACACTACTCGGACAATTCCTGTCCTCCGCGCTGGGTAGCATCTGTCGCGCTGCCAAGGTAGCGCCAAGCATTGTCGGCACGGCCTCGGACGTGCGGGAATTGGTCGCACATATGCTGGCCAACGGCCGCGGCGAACCCCCACTGCTCGCGCAAGGCTGGCGCGCCCAAGTCGTGGGTCAGGTTCTCGAAGACCTGCTGCGTGGGAAGCTTTCGATTCGCATCCAGGATCCCGAGTCGGATCAACCGCTGGCATTCGAGCCGGCGCGCCTGCAATAAGCGAGGCACTTTCTAGACAACGGCATCCGACCAGACGCTGGCGGCCCCGATTGGCAAAACGTGGCCTTTGCTTTTGCGGTCGCTACTTCGGCCGCGAATCCAGGAACGTCATGCCACTTCCCAGAGCGTTCAGGAACCCGGATGTTGCCGCGGGCGCTGGTTGATCCAAAATAACACTGGGTCCGGGCGGAGGTGGCGGTGGTGTTACGGGACCGGGCGTAGGCGCGGCGGGTGGCTTCGGCGGCGTTGCCGCGAGCGGCGGCGGGCCAAGCGAGGTCGGCGCGTTCGCCGCAGGCTTATCATCCTTGATGTCCGGTTTGCTGGCCAACTGCTCGGGCGGTTCGTCGAAGACGGCTTCGGCAGTGACCGGAATCGCCGATCGCGCGCTGGCCGCGATGCTTTCAGGATAGAAGTCTACTGTCGACTTTTCGCTTATGCCGCGCGACTCGTTGTAAATAGAACCGCGTTGGAACGGCCCTGCGCCGAAGAACCAAATGTTCTTCGCATCGCTGACGACCGGGAACGTGCCCGATTGCCAGATGGGCTTGCCCGTTTGCTGGTTGTAGGCGAAGAGCGCGATCTTGGCGATGCCCGCCTGACGGGTCGTTTTTGCGAAAGATACTTCAGGAATAGAAGATGGCATACCAGGTACGGCAGCGCCCATGCTTGGCAATGTAGTGGCCGGCACGCCGAGCATCACGCTGCTGCTGTTTGTGCCGAGTACGCCAGCACGCGCTTCGACAATATATTTTGCCGACGCCCGGTCAGGCTTCAGGATCACACCGTTGGCGATGCAAGCCTGACGCAATGTGCTGACCAGGTAGTTCATATCGATAAACCCAGCCAACCGATCAATGTCGAGAAAGATCTCCTTCCCTGCCAACGGTTGCAGATTGATGCCGTTGACCGCCTTGTCGATGGCAGACGACATGAGCATCTGCTCGGTGGCCGTCCGGGCCGAGTCGGAGCTACGCGTCGTCCCGCAGCCGGCCAGGCCAGCGAGCAGCGCCAGGGCCATGAAACAAGCGTCCGCGTGTCGACAGCGTCGGCGCGCGCATGCGCGGCGCAGGCCGGTCAACCATAGCGGCGGCTTCTTCTCTGACAGTGCAAATGGGTAAACAGTCGTCGGCAGCATTTCAGCCCTGGACCGGAACACGATCGATCAACAACCGTCGATCGATTACCATTACGGGCTGCGGAGTATAGCGAAACAGTCAGCGCCGCTGAACCTAGATTTGCGCCCCAGATGGGCGAATGGCCCGACTGCTCAAGAAAGGCAGCTTGCGCGGACGGCCGGATATTCGACGACGGGGAAAGCCTTAGGCGGCGATGCCCGACCGAACGTGGAGTAGTACGCCGAGAGTGAATACTGCGAAAGCCGAGACATAGGCATGCCACGGCTACTGCGCAGTTTCGGACGTCTCGGTAGCCTCGCTATAAAAGAGTGTAGTTTCCTCTTCCGTCAGCTTGGTATCGAGCGGATTGCAGCTCAACTCTGCGCGAAAGCGGTGTCTGCCTGCGATGTCGGCACGGGCCTTGATCTTATAGACGACTTCGCGTCCCATCTCGAGCGCGGGGATCGTACGCAATACGACCATACCCGGCTTCAACTCGTGCGGACCTCCTTCCACAGAGACAGGCTCGACTCCATTGGAGAAATAGGTCACGACATCGATCGACTCGGCACTTTTGCTGCCACGGTTACGGATATGTATCTCGTACACCATGTCCGTGCCGACGAGAACAGGCCCTGAAGGGTCGACGACTTCCATGGCCAGGTCGGCCACGGCCTCGACCTGCGTCTTGGCCGACGCCGCTTGCTGTACTTCGCGATCGGCGGTGCAGTTGATTTCAACTTGATTCACACCAGGCGTCCGCAGCGAGCAAACGACGGATAACGTCAAATCGGCGTTGGCCTCGAGGGATCCAATTGTCCAATGAATGGACTCGTCGCCCTCGTCGCGATGTCCCGACGAACTGCACGAGACGAACTCGGCCCCACGCGGCAAGCGGCATTTGACGCGCAAGTTCTGCGCCGGGGCGTTGCCCGCGTTCTTAACGTGCATTTCGTAGGTGGCCTGGGTGCCGGCATATTGCTTCTTCGGGGCGTGCATCGAGATCGCTAGCGCCGCACGCCGGACGACCACTGCCTGGTCAAGCGTCGCGGTGACGTCGCCCGATGCTTTCGCTTCGGCGTGTATCGTGACCTGGCCAGCCTGCCGCGCGACCAACTCCACTTCGATGGTCTTGCTTTCGCCAGCACGAACCACGCCAATGGGATGACTGACCGGCGGCCCGTCGCCCGGATTGAGCGGCATGAGCGTAATCACGACACTTTCAGCATCACCGTTGCCGGGATTGGAGAGGAGTAGCTTGTAGACGGCCTTCTCACCGTAAGCAACTTCCTTGGTGCCATCCAGCACGAGGGCCAACTTTGGTTCTTGAACTTCCACGGTTGTTTGGCTGGCAACCGGCGCCTGCGTCCAGCGGACGCCCAGCTCGAACGGCTGGCTTTTGCGCGGCACGATGTCCAACGTCAGCTCTTCGCGCCCTTGTGCCGCAAGCATACCCAGCTTCCAGCATAAACCATCTCCACTGGCTGCGGGCTCCGTATCACCGGTGCTGCCCTTAGAATTGACGACTTCGGCGAAGTCCGGCAAGACTACGGTCACGACCACGTCACGAGCGGAAACGGCGCCGGAGTTTTTCAAGACGAGTTTGTACTTGGCTTCTTTGCCGACGGAAATCTTGCGCGGACCGATGGTTTCGACGCTGATGCTGGCGCTGGCCCCGCGGACGACCGACGCATCGGAAGGGGTCGAAACCGGCTCCGCGGCGGGCGAATCCAAGTCGGCGCGACCAGGGCTTGCCGAGCGGGCCAAGCGCGGCGACGAACTAGCGTCGCTAGGGCGTCCAGTGGCGGCGCTGGCGCGCGGCGTCGAGCGTCCTGTGGAAGCTGCCAACGGCGGCGCGTTACTGACGCTGGCATCGCTCGCTTTACGCTGCGGCGACGAACTCTGCGGCGGGCTGTTTTGCTGTCCGCGCCGCATCGCCTGCTGCCCGTTCGAAGGAGGTGCGCTCCGCGGCGCTACGTCATCATCGCCAAACGCCGTGTCGTAGTAAGGATCGTTGGTTTGCTGCGGCTGCGTCGGGGCACGCGTTTGCCGTTGTTGGGCGGGAGGACGATTATTGCTGCGATATCCGCCAACCAACGAGCGACCGAACTGTTCGAGCCGCTTGGGAAATGTGCCTTCGTCCTCATCGTTATTGTCTTGATACTGTGCCCTCGCGACAGGCGCGCTCAAGCTGAGTGCAGTCAGGATGGCAAGCAAGCGTATTTTCGAGGACATGTTGATTTCCTACGGGTGCGCACACACACGACGCGGTTCGTCGGATGTATCGGCTGCGAGAACTTGGCAGGTTTAATCGGTTTCGCCTTTGAGGCAAAAAGAAGGAATGCCAGCACCATGGTTCAAGCATTTGCTCATTGCGGGGCACTGTCGGCGACCACACGCAAGAGTACTGATGAGGCGTACTAGCAGGACGTGCTTGCACGGACGAAGGATCATCGTCGCTTGCGCATCAAGGCGCGTTTCCTGTCGGCTGCGATCGCGAGCAGCGTTGCTCGTCGGCCGCTTCCTGGAAGGCCCCGGTCGCGACCATGGCGAAGCTGGCGCATACGAATCCCAGCAAGCCACCTAGCACGCCCGCTGAAATGCCCCCAAGGACTACGCCGCCCGCGTCGACGGGTGTCAATAGAATTAGCGCCGCTGTCCCCAGCAGCAGGCCCGCGGCAGCCATCACTGAAGTAGTGGCGAAAAGCGCACGGCCAAACCGCCGGTTATCGCGGAGCCGCGTAGCGGGGGCACATCGTATCGCCGGATCCGGCGCATATGAGTCTGTGATTTCAACCTGAGAGCGGATCGCGTTGCGCTCGCTGGCAAGCCGTGAACCACGGACATTGGCTGCCACATGGACGGCGATGAGCAACAGAATCCAGATCATCGCCGTCGACCAGACGGCTCCCACCTGTTGCATCACCAGGATCAGCACCGCGCAAACCCCAATGCCTACCAGCAAACCACGCGTGCTAAACTGCATCGCACCAGGAACGACAGATTGATATCTTTCCGGCTTGCTCATCGTCGCGTCACTCGCTGGCAGCCCACCATCCGTCATCCTAGCAGGTAGCGGCCGAAAGTGCAGCTTCCTGAGGCCAGGACGTGGTTGCGGAACGTTCACTGGGCAATCGTCTAAATCGTGCATGCCCTCGACCTCGGCGACGTGTCGCGGCCTGGCGAAATCTCCGCCGTCAGCCCGGAATTGTCTTTACAGACGCGCAGCGGTTCTAGTATGCTCGGCCAGCGAGAGGGGACCATGGAGGGGAGACAGCCGTTTTTCTCGGGAGGCCCCAAGGTCATGAAGACCGAATTGCAAGAAGCGATGACATCTGGCGTGTACGTCGAGTTCCGCGATGTCGCGGGTAACACGATCGGTCAGATGCTGTATACCGATTGGCGTGGCCGACCTGTGCCCGCGGTGGGCGACGCAATCGCCTGTAACATTCCATCGCCGGGATCCGCCAGTAACAGCTTGCAAGCCGGCAAATTACAAGGCCGGATTATCTCGCGGCAATTCGAGCTGCAACACGAGGTCGATGGTTCTCCCTGCGTGTGGGTCCGCCTGGTCGTAGAGACCCAGGCCGGCGCCAAGCGGTCATCAGTCGCACGGCGCGGGACTAGCTTCTCTGAGAATTGATCGTCCGCGGCGACACGACACTGAACGCATCGGGCGCAAAGCTGTCCGCCGAGGCGATCAAAATGGGCCGCCACATCAATCCTGTCGCAGCGCCACCGATCAATCCGCCCAAATGCGCGAAGTTGGCGATATACGGGTGGAGAAAGCCCGTGGCGAACTGATATAGCGCCCACACGGCTAGCACGGCCGCAACGCGCCCGTCGCGGAGGTGCAACTGATGCCGGTATCGATAGAGAAACACCGTCACGCAACCTAGTATCCCAAAGATCGCGCCCGAGGCGCCGACTGTGGGCCCCGGCTCGATGGCTACGCTCAACAGCGAGCCCGCCAGGCCACTTACGAGATAGATGCCCAACGTGCGTCGCACGCCGAATGCATGCTCGCATGCCATACCGAGAATAAATAGCGCGATACAGTTGCCAAGCAGGTGATCGAAGCCTCCGTGTAAGAAGACGCTGGATAACAGGCGCCAGCCCTCGCCGCGAAAGACGGCCTGCTGCTCGAGAGCCCCGGCGTCGATCATGGCCTGTCGACTGGCCAGCGCGCCGGAAGCAAGCTGCCAGCCAAAGACGATCACGTTTGCTGCGATAAGTAATAGCGTTAATCGCGGCAAATAGGACATGCCGCGCTCGAAGTCGATGCGCCGATGCGTAGTCGGCTCTTCCAGCATGTCATCGGTGAGTTTTACAACCGGCTCATCGAAGTGACGATCGGCTTCGGGAGATTGGCGGCGATATGGGTCCTGATTAGTGTCGCTCATGGTCATCATCTACGCCGGCGCACTGCTAGCGACGTTCTCCCGTGTCGAGCATTACCCCTAAAGCGAGCGCCACTCGTCGGTCGAGCGTGCGTTCCGGGTCACGGCTGAGGTCGAGTACGTAACGATCAAGCAATGTGAACTTACGATTGAACTCGCCCAGGATATGCTCTCCGTCAGCGGCAACAATTACAAAATTCACGCGCAATAGGCCGAACAACAGATCCCGCAATACACGCCGCAGCAGGGCCAGAATGATCGAATCCTCCAAGGCCAGGCAGATGATCTTGTCGTCCGGCGCCAGGCAGTACCACCGCTTTCGAAAGATATTGTGCAAATAATTCTTGCGCAGCCTCGCCAGAATCTCACCTTGCGCGTCGAGCACGGTATACGTCGCTGTCAGCAAGACGAACTTCTGATCCTGCAAAACTTGCAGCACCTGTTCGCTGCGAGAATCGTCGCGATAAAAATGAACGTGGCGACGTGGAGAGAGAGCAACCGCAGTAGCGATGGTGGCGACAATGCCCGCAAGTCTGCCCAGAACGACCGCAATCGTGGCCGCCACTTCCGAGACATTCGCGAGTAGCACTGCCAAAAACACCACGCCCATAACCGAAGCAAGAACCACCCCGATCGGTCCGAATAGCACCCCCAGAGTTCTCAGCAGATGCGTCGGCCGCTCGACGAATAGCAGCACCGCGCCGTGATCGTCCCACACGTAATACTTCTGGGAAATGGCCAGGTGTTTTTGACGCAAAAGAAAACGATCGCGGTCAAAGACCGGGTCCGCCTGCGCCGTGGGGACTAGCGCCTCGACGCGCAACACTTTGCGGCAGGCGGGACACTCCACGCGTCGGCCAGCCATCTCGTCTTTGAGACGGTAGGTCTTGCCGCAATCGCAATCTACGGTAATGGCCACGACTCGCCCCCCGTCTGCTGGCTAGGAAACACCCGCGCCGACGCTTGCCGGCATGAAGAAGTCCAGTCTACGCCAGGAAAGCCGGGTTGCAATTCGATTGGCGGGCAGAAAGGAGGGACGCGATTATAGCCGCCGCTGCTTCAACAGGCGCGATGCGCAGCTTCCTCGCCCTTGGTGATCTCGAAGCCCATCTCGGTGATCATGCGGTAATCGGCCTCGGGGGCTTGCCCCTTGGTGGTTAGATAGTCGCCCACGAAGATGCTATTGGCTAGATACAGTCCAAGCGGCTGCAGGCTTCCCAGGTGCATTTCGCGCCCGCCGGCGATGCGCAACTCGCGAGCGGGGTTAACAAAGCGGAACATGGCCAAGACTTTCAGGCAGTACCGGGGAGTAAGCTGCCGCCGGTTGGCTAACGGGGTGCCATCAATTGGATTGAGAAAATTGACGGGGATCGATTCGACCCCTAACGCGCGCAGTTCGAGGGCCATGCGCACGACGTCGACATCCTGCTCGCCCATGCCGATGATTCCGCCCGAGCACAATTCCATGCCGGTGGCACGAACGGCCTGCAGCGTCGCCACGCGATCGGCATAGCTGTGCGTCGTGCAGATCTCGCCGTAGAACTCCTCGCTAGTGTTCAGGTTGTGATTTACCTTGTCGACACCACAGTCTTTCAGCTGTTGCGCTTGCTCGGGTGTAAGCAGCCCCAGGCATGCGCATATCTGTAGGCCATACTTCTGTTTGATTTCTGGCACAATCTGGGTGACGGCCGCCATCTCGCGCTCGTTGGGACTACGCGCCGAAATGACAATGCAATAGGTTTTGGCACCGCGCTCGGCCGCCATCGCCGCGCCGTCGAGCAGTTTGTCGCGGCGCAAAATGTTGTATCGCGGTATCTCCGCATCAGAAACCTTCGACTGCGAGCAATACGAGCAATCTTCGGGGCAGAGACCGCTTTTGGCATTCATCAGGAAATAAAGCTGTACGGTCTTGCCGAACCAGCGCTTGCGCAGGCGATACCCGGCCGCGACACAGTCGAGCAAGTCGTCGTCGTCGCAATGCACGATGGATAGCGCCTCGTCCTCTGTGATCGAATGCCCCTGCAAAACGCGGTCGGCCAGTTGATGCCATCGGCTTAAGTTAGCAGTGGCAGGCTGTGGGGCGAGATCAAGCATCAAAGACTCCTGAAAACCGTGGCGACGGAAGTTCTCTCGGCAAAAGTAGCTTGGGAATAAAATCTTCTGGCGGCGTTCAGCCCGGGGCAATTCCGCCTGTCATTGCCCGCTTACGATGTAGCGTCGCCGTAGAACGCGCAACTTCCGTAAAGAGCGATGTAAGTATCGCCGAGAAACCGGATTTCACAAGCCATTCTGGCCTCAAGGGGCGGGCCTTGCCGATAGCTGGTAAAACGCATCGGCTTGGCACGCGGCCCGAAGTGACCCACAATAGATATTAGGGAAGGTGGTGAGCCCTCCAGGGTGGCCACGCTTTTCAATCAAGGAAAGGCAGCCTGTCGATGGGTCGATTGCATTTAGTACGTGTGGGGGCGATGGGCGCAGTCGGCCGATTCGCCGCAGCCGACGCGGCACTATATCCGCGCAGCGGCCGGGTGATCGTCCGTACGGCGCGCGGGCTGGAAATTGGCGAGGTGCTGGCTCAGCCCGACGACGTAGGCACGTCCGCTGAAAACGACGGCACGATCCTCCGCGCCATGTCGATCGAAGATCGACTGCTGGAATCGCGACTGGCGAAGAATTGCCATGCCGCTTACGAGGCCTGTACCAGCCGTTTACAGGAGATGGGACTGTCGGCCTGTCTGATGGATGTCGAGCACCTCTTCGACGGCCACACGTTAATCTTCTACTTTATTGGGGCCGTCGATCCGGAAGTCGAGCGAATGACCGATGAGCTCGCCGAGATCTACGAGGCCAAGGTGCAGTTCCGTGCATTTGCCGAAACAGTCACCACAGGCTGTGGGCCCGGCTGCGGTACGGAAGACGCACAGGGCTCCGGCTGCGGAAGTTGCTCTACAGGCTGTGCGGTGGCGAGCGCATGCTCGACGCGCCGACACTAAACGCTTGCTTCCTATTCTGCTGACGTAGTGGTCGGACCCCGTGGACCTTCCTTCGTGCCCTGTTACAGATTCTTGCGCGAGACGCGAACCAAGTCGCGCAGGTAGCGCCTGCTGAGTGGCCTGTTATGCGCGGCGGACCATGACGATCGACGTGCTGGCGTAGCCGTTAGCCGCGGCGGGCGCCCATGTAGTCCTTGGCATTATGCACGTAGTGCAGCGCCGCCATGTGGTTTCCCTGGATTTCTGCCTCGGTCAGTTCACGCTTCACTTTGCCGGGCAGACCCATCACCAACGAATTCGGTGGAACTTCGCTTCCTTCGGTTACGACCGCGCCGACACCGATAATGGAGTTGGCACCTATTTTTGCGCGGTTCATGACCACCGAATGCATACCGATCAGAACATTGTCGCCAATCTCGGCTCCATGCACGATCGCCGTGTGCCCCACGGTCACGTCATTGCCAATGGTGCAAGGCACGCCCGGATCGGCGTGAATCACCGCGTTGTCCTGAATATTCGATCCACGCCCGATGCGAATGGCTGCGCAGTCACCCCGCAGCACGGCGTTGAACCAGACGCTCGATTCTTCGCCAATCGTCACGTCGCCAGCAATTCGCACTCCTTCGGCCAGGTATACGCTCGGGTGGATCTGATCGGGTCGAAAGCGAGCGATGTCTGACATCGGGGGCCTCTGCGATTTTGGGACCGGTACGGCGACAAGAATACCGCGAACGATGCGAAATCGCTACCGGCGACCCCATCGCTCTCCGTCGATCAATTCGCCACTGATCGCGCCGCGTGGGCTACTGCGGCTTGTCGCTTGAACGGTGCGGAAGAAATCCGGCAATGAGTTGCGCCACGATTGCGAATCCGCCCAGGCAACCGCCACAGAGAACGCCACCGAAGGCACCCAGAACCACCGCCGCTCCGATAGGCTCGATTTCGTGCCAGAGGACTAGGCGACGGAAAAGGTCCGGCCCAACGAATCCGGCGGTCAAACCAAACAGTCCCCCCAAGATCATTCCCAGGAGTGCCGTGCCGATTACCGTCAACATGACCGAAATCGCCGTGAGCGGACGCTTGGACACATTGTCTGCCATGGCTTGGTCCAACGGAATGGGACGGTCTTTCCCAGGTGCAAAGGGTTAAATCGTCCGTTTGTCTCCGACGCGCGCAGCTTGCTCCGTGTGGGGCGCGATTTTACACTAGGGGTGGGAGGTTGGCGAGCGGTCGCTTCGCGCCACCCCTCCGGCCCCGATTGTCAGCCACCTTCTGGCGCCCTGCGCGGGGCCCGCTTGCCGCTGAATCCCACCTTGGTTGAAACTTCTTATGTCTCGCTCTCTCTGTGTCATTACGATTGGGATCTGGAGCCTGGTAAGTGCGGCAGTCCATACAACGGCGGCCGACGGACTGTCGGACTCGCCGCAATTGGTGGCACCGACCGAAGCAATTTCGCCGCAGGAACAGCAGAAGAAGTTTCATCTGCCGCCGGGTTTCTCGATCCAATTGGTGGCGGCCGAGCCTGATATCCGCAAGCCAATGAACCTGAACTTCGACGTGCATGGCCGACTGTACGCCACGCAATCGGAGGAATATCCGTTTCCGGCCAAAGAGGGTGCACCGCGACGTGACGTAATCAAGCGGTTCGATGATATCGGCCCGGATGGCCGGCCGGCGCGGGTGGTCACTCTCGTCGACGGGCTCAACATCCCCATCGGCTTGCTGCCGCGCGAGGATGGGCTGATATATTACTCGATCCCCGAGATTTACCGTGCGGTCGATCCGGACCACAACGATCACTATGGTCCCGGCAAGGTCATGTACAGTGAATTCGGCTTCCGAGACACACACGGCATGGCCAGTTCCTTCACGCGCTGGGTCGACGGCTGGGTTTACGCCTGCCACGGTTTCTCGAACGACTCCGAAATCCGCGGTGCCGATCGGCAGCCGGTCAAAATGAATTCGGGCAACACCTACCGCTTTCGTGCTGACGGCTCGCACGTCGAGCAGTACACGCACGGCCAGGTCAACCCGTTCGGATTGGCGTTCGACCCATTGGGCAATCTGTATTCGTCCGACTGCCACACCAAGCCGCTGTATATGCTGCTACGCGGGGCCCGTTACCCCAGCTTCGGCAAGCCGCACGATGGACTTGGCTACGGGCCTGAAATGATTGATCACTTGCACGGCTCGACGGGCATCGCCGGAGTGGTGTATTACACGGCCGACCATTTTCCGGCCGAATATCGCGAGACGGTATTCATCGGCAATCCGGTCACAGGCCGAGTGAACCGGGATACTCTCGAACCGCACGGCTCGACTTACAAGGCCATCGAACAGCCAGATTTCATCAGTTGCGACGACGGCTGGTTTCGGCCCGTTGATATCAAGCTGGGGCCGGATGGGGCGCTGTATGTGGCCGATTTTTACAACTGCATCATTGGCCATTATGAAGTACCTCTGACACATCCACGCCGCGACCGCAGCCTGGGCCGCATTTGGCGCGTGGTTTACACCGGCAGTGGCGCCGCGCCCGCGGCGCCACTGCGGCCCATGGCCGATCTGACGCGGCAGAGTGGCAAGCAACTTGTGGACCTGCTGGATGATCCAAATCTCACGGTGCGCGTGTTGGCGAGCGAGCAGCTCTCGTCACAATTGGACGCGCCCGGAGTCGTCGAGATATTGCGCGCCGTGCTGACCTCGACCGACACCGGTGAAGCAACCGCAATTCGCAAGGCCAATGCCCTGTGGCTTGTCGAGCGGGCATTGCCCGGTGGCCTGCCGGTTGAATTAGTCACGCGTCTGGCAGCAGACCCCGCACGGCTGGTGCGCGTGCATCTGGTGAAAATGCTGGCCGAAAGGGGCGATTGGAGTCAGGCTGCTCCCGATTTGTTTACGCTTGTGCGTGAGAAGCTGCGCGATGCTGATCCGTTCGTACGCAGGGCCGCGGCTGACGCGCTGGGCCGGCACCCGCGGACGGAAAATATTGAGCCCCTGCTGGCTGCCTGGGCCGCAGCGCCTTCTGATGACACACACCTGATTCATACCGCCAGGATGGCGCTCCGCGATCAACTAGTGAAACCGGGCACCTATGGCCAGATCGGCGGGACGCTGACAGGAAACGCGGATCGTGCGGCGCGGGTGGCGGATGTCAGTCTGGGAGTGCGCACCGCGGAATCGGCCGCCTATTTGTTGGCCTACGTAGAGACGCACGCCGTCGACGAGGGACGCCTAGCTGAATGTCTGCACGACGCAGCACGATATGCTGCCGACGACCAAATGGTTGATGTAATGCGCCGCGCGCAAGCCGTGGCGGCTGGTTCATACGCGCGGCAGCAGTCCGTACTGCTGGCGATTGCCCGGGCGGCACAAGAGCGCGGCCTGCCGATCCCGCCAGCCACCAGCGATTGGGCCGACCGTGTGACAACTCTGCTTTTGACCGATGCCCAACAACCGGCCGTACAACGCGGAATCGAGTTGGCGCGAGAGCTGCGGGTTGCGACGGCCTTTGATGCACTGGCGGCACTGGCCGGACGCGAGTCGCGGTTTGCCGATGTCCGCCCTGCGGCCATCGATGCCTGCACGGCCAACGACGTGCATCGCACCGTACCTGTACTGGCCAAGATCGTGGCCGAGGCGGCCGAAGCCATGCCGTTACGTCAGAAAGCGGCCGCCACGCTGGCAGCTGCGAACCTGCCAGAATCTCGCGCCGTACTGACGGACCAATTGCGCGCCGCGCCCGTGCAGTTGGCCATCGAGATCGCACGCGGCCTGGCGGGAAGCGCCGACGGGGGTGAGATTTTGTTGAGCGAAATCGGCGCGGGCCGCGCCACGCCACGACTGCTGAAAGACGCCACGGTCGAACAGAAGCTGAAGGCTGCGAAGATCCCGGATTTGGCCAACCGGTTGGCGCACCTGACCGCGGATTTGCCGCCGGCCGACGCCAGGCTGCAAGAATTAGTCGATGCGCGACGGGCAGGCTTTGCCAAAGCTCACTCCGCGCCCGCAACTGGGCGGCAAGTTTTTCTCAAGGTTTGCGCCGCCTGCCATCAATTGGGGGACCAGGGGGCCAAGATCGGTCCCGGCCTCGACGGCGTGGGTTTGCGCGGGGTCGACCGACTGTTGGAAGATACGCTCGACCCGAGCCGCAATGTCGATCAGGCCTTTCGTACGACGCTGATTGTCACCTCGGGGGGCAACGTCGTCAGTGGTTTGTTGCTCCGCGAAGAAGGTGAAATCCTGGTGCTGGCCGACGCGCAAGGCAAAGAGATTCGTCTGCCCACTGCCGAGGTGGAAGAAAGAACCGTGAGTCCGCTATCCCCCATGCCGGCCAACGTCGCTGATCTGATCCCAGAGCAAGACTACTACAACCTGCTCGGCTTTTTGCTGGAGCAAAAACAAAAGAGCCAGCAGCCAGGGTCGCCCGCCGCGGCGCCGAAAGAAGGATCGCCATGATTCCGTATTTTGTCGATAAGTCGCAATGTTCGCATCACAAGATTTTCCCTGGCGTCGATATCTATACGACCCACGGTGATCATCTGATGCTATCGCTGGTCGAGTTCGCGCCGCACGCGGTGGTCGAGGCCCACAGCCATCCGCACGAGCAGATGGGGCTGATGCTCGAAGGGGAAGCCGAGTTCGTCGTCGGCGGCGAAATCCGCACCGTGCGGGCAGGCGAAATGTGGCGGATCCCGGGAGGCGTGGTTCACAAAGTGATCGCCGGCGCCAAACCGGTCAAGGCACTCGATGTCTTTTATCCGATCCGCGACGACTACAAGTAGCGATCGCTACAGTAACGGGCTCAGCAACCTCGCTGCGTTGTCGCCAAACCGCGTCAGCATCGATCGGCGCTCCCAACGGGCCAGATCCATGGCGGTCGAGGCCGCGATATAACTGTTTTGCAGGTCGCGAAGTTGGCCGGTGAACGCTGCGTCGTACACGGCCAGGGTGATCTCGAAATTCAATTGCAAGCTGCGCGGATCGAGATTCAACGAGCCAAACAGGCTGAATCGGCCGTCGACCGTGATCGATTTGGTGTGCAGCAGCCCCCCCTCGAAGAGCATGATTCGCACGCCGGCTGCCAGTAGGTCGCCTTTATGCGCCTGGCTGGCCCAACGCACCAGCCGGGAATCAACCCGGGCCGGCAGCACGATGGTCACGCGCACGCCCCGGCCGGCAGCCGATAGCAGCGCCGTGAGCATCAACTCGTCGGGGACGAAATAGGGAGTGGTCAGCATCAGCTCTTCGCGCGCGCTGTAGATCGTCGACATCAAGATGGCCTGGATCGCCTGGCTTTGCACCACAGGGCCGGAAGGGATCACCTGCACTGCCGCGGTTCCCTTCTCGGGTACGGCATGCAGATCGCCGGTCTCACTGAGCCGTTCGATCCCCTCGCCGGTCTCCAGTTCCCAATCCTCGACAAACGTCACGCCCAAGGCCTCGACGGCCGGGCCCCGCAGGCGGACCATGGCGTCGACCCATTGACCTACGCCCGCGTCACGTTTGAAGTAGCGCGGATCGACCAGATTCATGCTGCCGGTGTAAGCGATCTCGCCGTCGATCACCGCGATCTTGCGGTGCAGGCGCAGATCGAGTCGATAGAAGAGCATCCGCAGCAGGCTCGCGGGCAATGCCGCGTGCAATTGCACTCCGCCAGCGAGCAGGCGTTCGGGCAGCGCTCCTCTGAGAAACTCATTGCTGCCAACGGCATCGACCAACACGCGGCAGACCACTCCGCGGGAGGCAGCACGTAGCAGTGCTTCGATCACCTGGTCGGCCGTCC